>JAQGMQ010000659.1 GCA_028292305.1 Rhodoferax sp. | reverse complement strand
CGCGGCCTGTGCACCGACCACGGCGTACAGCTGGTGCTGAACACCACGGCCTTCGCGGCCCTGGGCACGGGCATTGCCGGCGAGCAGGGCTGGCAGCCACTCGCCGGTGATGCGCCGGTGCTGCAGGTGATCGTCAGCGGCGGCAACCGCGACGACTGGCTGGCCGACAGCCAGGGCCTGCGCCCGCGCGACATCGCCATGCAGATCGTGTTGCCCGAGGTGGATGGCCGCATCGTCACCCGGGCCGTCAGCTTCAAGGGCCTGGCCTACCGTTGCCCGCTGACCCAGGCCGACGTGGTGGCCTACCAGCCCGAGCCGGACCGCATCGCTTTCGTTGCCGCACTGGCCGGGCGCTGGTGCCGCCTGCGCAATCTGCCCGCGCAAGACAAACGGCTGGCGCTGGTGTTGGCCAACTACCCCGGAAGCGAAGGCCGCATCGGCAGTGGTGTGGGGCTGGACACGCCGGCTTCCGTGATCAACATCCTGCGGCGCCTGGCCGACACGGGTTATGCGCTCGGCGACGCCGCGCTGCCCGCAGACGGCGACGCGCTCATGCACACGCTGCAGCAGGGCATCGCCAACGACCCGGCGCTGTGGGCCGAACGGCCGGCCTGGCAGAGTTACGCGCTGGCCGACTACCGCACGCGGCTGGCCGCCTTGCCCGACGGCATGGCCGCTGCCATCGACGCGCGCTGGGGTGCGCCGGAACAGGACCCGATGCTGCGCCAGGGTCGCTTCATGATCGCCGGGCTGCGCATCGGCCAGGTGTTCGTCGGCATCCAGCCGGCGCGCGCACTGGCCGCGGGTGGCGCTGCCGACTACGCCAGCTATCACGATGCCGAACAGGTGCCGCCGCACAGCTACCTGGCGTTCTATTTCTGGCTGCGCGATGTGTTCGCCATCGACGCCGTGGTGCATGTGGGCAAACACGGCAACCTGGAGTGGCTGCCCGGCAAGAGCCTGGCCTTGTCGGCCGCCTGCTGGCCCGACGCCATCCTCGGGCCCTTGCCCAACATCTACCCCTTTATCGTCAACGACCCGGGTGAAGGCGCGCAGGCCAAGCGCCGCACGCAGGCGGTCATCATCGACCACCTGATGCCGCCGCTCACCCGCGCCGAAAACCACGGCCCGCTGCAGGATCTGGAGCGCCAGGTCGACGAGTATTACGACGCCCTGCTCGTCGATGCGCGCCGCGCCAGGATGCTGCGCGGCCAGATCCTGGCAGCGGTGCGCCAGCAACGCCTGGCCGACGAGATCGACCTGCCCAAGCACGCCGCCGATGACGACAGCGTGCTGGCGCGTGTCGATGCCTACCTGTGCGAGCTGAAGGAAACCCAGATCCGCGACGGCCTGCACATCTTCGGCGCCTCGCCTACCGGCCGGCAGCGGCGCGACACCCTGGTGGCGCTGGCGCGTTACCCCTCGGGCGACGGGAAGGGCGCCAACGCCGGGCTGCTCAACGCGCTGGCGCACGACCTGCTGGCCGAGCCCGCTGCAGGTGGTTTTGATCCGCTCGACATCGACGCTGCAAAGCCCTGGACCGGCGCCCGCCCGGCCGCGCTGCAGGCCGTGAGCGACGCGCCCTGGCGCCACCACGGCGATACGCGCGAGCGCCTCGAGCTGCTGGGGCAAACCCTGCTGGACGCGTCAACCGGCGTTGACTTGCCGGCCACGGCGCAAGTGTTGACGCGCATCGCGGCCACGCTGGCCCCCGCGCTCGATGCCTGTGGCGTGGACGAGTTGCGCCACCTGATGGCCGCGCTCGACGGCGGCTTCGTGCCGCCGGGGCCCAGCGGTTCGCCGTCGCGCGGCCGGCCCGACGTGTTGCCCACGGGCCGCAATTTCTACACCGTCGACACCCGCGCCATCCCCACGCCCACCGCCTGGACTCTGGGCATGAAGTCGGCCGAAAAACTGATCGAGCGGCACCTGCAGGACCACGGCGACTACCCGAAGTCGATCGGCCTGTCGGTCTGGGGCACGGCCACCATGCGCACCGGCGGCGACGACCTGGCGCAGGCCTTCGCGCTGATCGGCGTGCGGCCCAAATGGGCGGCCGGCAGCCAGCGCGTGACCGACTTCGAAGTGCTGCCCATCGTCGGCCTGCACCGCCCGCGGGTCGACGTGACGCTGCGCATCTCGGGCTTCTTCCGCGATGCGTTTCCGAATGCGGTGCAGATGTTCGACGCCGCCGTGCAGGCCGTGGCCGCGCAGGAAGACGAGGATGCCGAGCACAACCCGATCCGCGCCCGCGTGCTGCGTGAAGCCGCGGCGCTGGAGGCGGGCGGCATGGACGCCGGCGCGGCCCGGACACAGGCCGGCTGGCGTGTGTTCGGCTCGGCACCGGGGCATTACGGCGCCGGTCTGCATGCGCTGTTCCAGCACGGCGGCTGGCAGGACGATGCCGACCTGAGCGCCGCCTATGTCGACGCCGGCGCCTATGCCTACGGCAACGGCAGCGAAGGTGTGCCGGCGACGGCCGCGCTCGCGCGTCGCCTTGGCGCGATGGACGTGGTGGCGCAGAACCAGGACAGCCGCGAACACGACCTGCTCGATTCCAACGACTACTTCCAGTTCCAGGGCGGCATGGCCGCGGCGGTGCGCCACATCAGCGGTCAACAGCCGGTGATGTACCACGGCGACCACGGCAACCCGGCCGCGCCGCGCATCCGCACGCTGAAGGAAGAGATCGCCCGCGTGGTGCGCAGCCGCGTGGTCAACCCGAAATGGATCGAAGGCTAGAAGAGCCACGGATACAAGTGCGCCTTCGATAAGGCGGCCAAGGACGACAACCTGTTCGGCTA
>JAQGMQ010000511.1 GCA_028292305.1 Rhodoferax sp. | reverse complement strand
TGGCCCAGCAGGTCGAGCAGAAGGAAACCCTGGCCATCCAGTACACCATCGAGCTGCGCAACATGCTCAAGGAATTGCCGGTGCGCGAGAACATCCGCGAATTCCTGTTCAAGGTGTGGGCCGAAGTGCTGGCCATGGCCGCGGTGCGCACCGGCCCGCAGCATGAGGAAACCATCGCCCTGAAGAAAGCCGCCTCCGAACTGGTGTGGGCCGCGAGCGCCAAGCCCAACCGCGCCGAACGCGCCCGCGTGATCCAGAACCTGCCGTTGCTGCTGCAACGCCTGCGCCAGGGGATGACGCTGCTGGGCCTGGAGTCGACCGTGCAGGAAGGCCACATCAAGCGCATCAGCGACACGCTGGCCGACGCCTTCATGTCGAAGACCGAAGCCATTCCGCAGGCGCGCATCGAGTCGATGGCGGCGCGGCTGGCCAACCTCGAAGACTTCGTCAGCGACGACAGCATGGGCGACCTGCCGCTGGACAACGAAAACATCGAGATGATGCTGGGCATCGACGCTTCGTCGATCGAAGTCATTGCCGACGGTGGCTCCAAGCCCACCGACGCGATGCTGGCCTGGGCGCAGGAGCTGCAGTTGGGCCACTGGTTCATGCTGGACCACAGCAACCGCGTCAACCAGGTGCAGTTCGCCTGGCGCAGCGACCGCAAGCAGCTGCACCTGTTCGCCTCGATGGACGGCCGCAGCTACCTCATCCAGGCTCGCCGTCTGGCAGCCTACTTGCAGGCCGGCTTGCTGGTGCCGCAGGAAGAAGAAGCGCTGACACTGCGCGCCACGCGCGACGCGCTGGCCAAGCTCGATGCCAATCCGGAGCGCTTGCTGAGCTGAGATTGCGCGGCCTGCTGCATCAGGCCGCATCAGGCTGGATGATCAGTGCGCCAGGCGGCCTTCGCTGTCGTCGCACAGCTCGTCGAGGATCAGCGCATCGGGCTCTTCGCCGAAGCTCCAATACACCATCAGCACGATGATCTTCAGTTCGTCGAGTGTGACCGGGTCGCCGCCCGTGGCCATGGCGCGGTCGAGTGCTATTTCGCGCATGTGCGGTGGCAGCACACCGGCTGCTTCGAGGAAGCTCACGAAGCCCAGGCAGTCGGCGCCCAGGTGGTCCTGCTCGGCCACCGAATACACCCGCAGGCTGTCGGCGGCCGGCGGCAGCGCCACCACGGGGGCTGGTGTGCGGGTGCTAACTTCCGAAAATGACGGCACATGGATCATGCCGGTGCTGAGGGCCGCGGTATTAAGGCCGTCGAGCCAGGCCAAGGCTTCGGCGATCTCGTCGCTCTCGAAGCCCGCGGCCGACAATTTGCGGCCGAGGTGTTGCGGCTCGGGGCAGGCATCGCCGCGCCAGTAGTTTTCATAGACGAAAACAAGCACTTCAAACATGGGTTCAATATAACGCAGAACAATCGGCGCGCAACACCGGGGTCGCGCGTGCGCCGCCGACGTTGTCAGGTCGCGACGGTACGCTGGAACAGACCGCCCGCCAAACGGGCAACCTGGTTGTCGAGCTCCAGCTCCAGCAGCCGCACCTGCAGCATCGCCGCCGAGATGCCGGTGCGCGCCACCAGCGCGTCTAGGCTGACCGGGTCGTAACCCATGCTGGTCAACAGCGGTTCATCCTCTTCATCCTCGTCTTCATCCGGCAGTTCGTCGCTGCTGTCAGCGACCGATGATGACGCGACTTTGCCGGAGGCGCCAGAAGGTCCCATGATGGCCTGGATTTCGTCGAGCACATCCTGCAGGCTCTCGACCAGCTTGGCCCCCTGCTTGATCAGCGCATGGCAGCCACGCGACTGCATCGAGTGGATGGAGCCGGGCACGGCGAAGACCTCCTTGCCCTGCTCGGACGCCAGCCGCGCCGTGATCAGCGAGCCCGACTGCAGCGCCGCCTCCACCACCAGCGTGCCCAGGCTCAAGCCAGCGATGAGTCGGTTGCGTTTCGGGAAGTTCGCCGGCAGCGGCGGCGTGCCGAGGTGGTATTCGCTGAGCAGCAAGCCCTGTGCGGCGATGCGGTGCGCCAGGGCCAGGTTGCGCTTCGGGTACACCCGGTCCAGCCCGGTGCCGACCACGGCGATCGTGGCCAGCTGGGCCGGCGAGGCCGCTGCGCCGTCGAGCGCGCCATGGTGGGCGGCACTGTCGATGCCCAGCGCCAAACCGGAAACCACGGTCAGGCCAGCCTGTGCGCAACCGCGCGCCAGATCACGTGCGCTCAGCTCGCCCTGTGGCGTGGGGTTGCGGCTGCCCACCATGGCGAGGCTGCGTGCCGCGGTATTGGCGTGCCAGAGATCGGTGCGCCCCAGCACGTAGAGCAGCAGCGGCGGGTCTTCCATCGCCAACAGGGATGCCGGATAGGCCGGGTCGCCCAGCACCACCACGGCACGCCGGGCCGGCCCTTCGGCGGCGACCAACCAGGCCCATGTGGTCTCGAGTACGGTCGGGAGTTCGGGTGGGGGTGATTGCAAGGCGGCGACCTGCGCCGGCGTGACCAGCTGCCGCAGGCTGGCCGGGGATTGCCGGAACACGTTGTCGGGCAGGCCGAAGGCCGCCATGAGGCGCCGCCCGCCGCCATTGCCCACGCCCGGGCTCAATGCCAGCCGAAGCCAGGATTCCAACTCAAAGCGCTCCATGACCCACCTCCTGCCGGCAACGGCCGTGCCATCTTCGGCTCAAGGCGATCCGCTCGACCGGCTCGACGCCTCAGCGGTCAGAAGGATGAAAATTTCCTGGCGAGCGGGCCAAGGTCGCGTCTAGGACCGGAGCCGTAGCCTTGTACGGTGAGGACCACGGATGCGAGACCAGGCCGCGCAGCAGAAATATTCACACCCTCTCAGCGGGGGCTGGTCAAGCGGTCACCGACGCGGACGCCGTTCTTGATTTCCATGATCAGCGCGTAAGACACTTTCTCGAACGGCCTGAACACCATCAGCAGGCCGTTGCGCTCATCAGGCAGGGTGATCGTAGGCTTCTTTGCATCGGTGCGGTCGACGATCGTGCCGCCGTCGGTCAGCACCGTCAGCACGTGGCCACGTTCGATGCCGTCGCGGGTGCCGCGGTTGATGACCACGATCTGGTTCTGCGCGGCATTGACCACGGCGGCGCCGTACACGGACACGATGCGCCCTTCGATGTTCTTCGAAGGCGCGCGCGGCACGTAGTTCAGCAGCTCGCGCTCTGGCTCGGGCAGCAGGTGGTCGCCCACCCGGGTTTCTTCTTTCGAGGCCACGATGTCGATGGTGGCCGGCACGATCTCCAGCGCTTTCTTGCCATCCTTGTCGGCGTCCTTGGATTCGCGCACGCTTTCGCCGTAGACCAGCGTGGCCTTGCCCGCGTACTGGGCCTCGTAGCCGAGGATTTCGCCGGTGCCCGGGTCTTTCAACGGCACGGCGGTGCGGAAGATGCGGAAGTCGCGCGGCTTGCCGCGTTCGGACGACAGCGGCGCTTCGAGCGAGCCCCGGGCGTAGGCGCGGTCGCCACGGCTCAACAACACGCGGCCTTCCTGCGTCGCCACGATGCGCGCGGCCTGCTGCAGCGTGACTTCGTCCACCACGATGGGTTCGGCGAGGAACGGCTCGATCAGGTTGGTCTGCAAGGTGGGCAGCGCGCTGTCGGACAGCGACTCGTAACGCGTGCGCGGCGACACGCGGATGGTCTGCGGGTCGCCCTGCTGGTTGCCGACGGCGGCGGTGCGCAGGCGGGCTCGGCCGTTGCTCTTGTCCAGGAACAGCTGCTGGCCGGGGAAGATCAGATGCGGGTTGCGCACGTCCTGCAGGTTCATGCCCCACAGTTCGGGCCAGCGCCACGGGCTGGCCAGAAACAGGCCGGAGATGCCCCACAAGGTGTCGCCACGTTTGACGGTGTAGTTGTCGGGCGCGTTGGGGGCCAGGTCGGCCACGGCCACGCCGGTCTGGGCGACCTGAGCGGCGGTGGCCTGTTGTGCGGGCGTGACCGGGTAGTTCTGCGCGTGTGCGCCACTGGCCAGGCCGAGGCCAGCGACCAGTGCAAGCAACGCGAACATCGGGGCCAATGCAGGAATCTGGACCATTGGGGCCTGGGGTGCCCGCTTGCCGGATCCCGCCATCATGTATTTCATAGGTTTTGCACCACAAATGCCCCCCTGGGGCGCAAACCGGTTTGGCCTTCGAACAAGCACAAATCCGAACCGAGACTCTTCCGTAATTACGCGCGATTTTGCGCCCAAGCCCTTGGATGGGCAACGATTTTTGAACTTCGGCAATCCGGGCAAACTCAAATGTGGCGAAAATACAGACACATTGGCTGACATCTCATGGCGCTACTTCCCATTCTTCAATACCCCGACCCCCGACTGCATACCTTGGCACGCCCCGTGAAGGAGGTGGATGCACGCATCAAGACGCTGATCGCCGATATGCTTGAAACCATGTACGACGCGATCGGCATCGGCCTGGCCGCGACCCAGGTCAATGCGCACGAACGCCTCATCGTGATCGATGTGTCGGAACAGCACGACGATCCGCTGGTGCTCATCAATCCCGAGATCACCTGGGCCAGCGCCGAAAAAGTCATGAACGAGGAAGGCTGTCTGTCGGTGCCCGGCATCTACGACGGCGTGGAGCGCTCGACACAGGTCAAGGTGACCGCGCTCGACGGCAACGGCCAATCGCGCACCA
Source organism: Rhodoferax sp. (assembly GCA_028292305.1). Lineage (GTDB taxonomy): Bacteria > Pseudomonadota > Gammaproteobacteria > Burkholderiales > Burkholderiaceae_C > Rhodoferax_B. The sequence goes on along the minus strand of JAQGMQ010000511.1, from coordinate 1,891 downwards.
TCGAAGCCGAAGGCCTTTTGGCGGTGTGCATCCAGCACGAGATGGACCACCTGCTCGGCAAGGTGTTCGTCGAATACCTGTCGCCGCTCAAGCGCAACCGCATCAAGACCAAGATGCTGAAGTCGCGCCGCGACACCGAAAAATCCAACTGAAAGGGATGACCATGCGCCGTCTCGCCCTGCCTCTCATTGCCATGTTGCTGGTGCTGCTCACCGGCTGCGCCATCAAGCCGGGCATGACCCGCGATGAAGTGGTGTCCACCTTGGGCCGACCCACGTCCGAGCTCGACCGCAATGGCGTTCACCGGCTGCAGTACTCCTACCAGCCGATGGGCCAGTCGGTAATCAACGTGGACATGGACACGGCCGGCCGCGTGCAGCAGGCGCAGGAGGTGATGAACCTCAACGCGTTTTCCAAGATCGACATCTCGGGCAGCACGACGCGGGACGACATCCTCTGGGCTTTCGGCCGGCCCGCCAAGATCGATGGCGTGATGTCCTGGAAGGGTGACATCTGGTCGTACCGTTGGAAGGACACGCAGGACATGTGGTTCTGGGTGTACTTCGACCCGAGCGGCGTGGTGCGGCGTACGCAGCAGGGACTCGACCTGCCGATCTTTCCCGAGGTCCGCTGAAACCAATGATGCGCGGATGAACCCTCGGGCCAGCGGCGGCGCCTCGGCCCGCTGGTGGCCAGTGCCTCATCCCTCTCACCGCCTTTTCTTGTAAAGCCTCAGTTCGATGCGCATCATTTTTGCGGGCACGCCCGAGTTTGCCCGCGTGGCGCTGGCCAGCCTGGCCGGCGCCGGCTTTGAAATCCCCTTGGTGTTGACCCAGCCTGACCGGCCCGCGGGGCGCGGCATGAAGCTGCAGGCCTCGGCCGTCAAACAGTACGCGCTGGAAATCGGGGCTGCCGTGGCGCAACCGCGCAGCCTGCGCCTCGACGGCAAATACCCGGAAGACGCCGCCGCGGCGCAGCAGGCCATTGCCGATGCCAACGCCGACGTGATGGTGGTCGCGGCTTACGGGCTGATCCTGCCGCAGTGGGTGCTCGATGCGCCCCGGTTGGGTTGCCTCAACATCCACGGCTCCCTGCTGCCGCGCTGGCGTGGTGCGGCACCGATCCACCGCGCCATCGAGGCGGGCGACACGCAGACCGGCATCACCATCATGCAGATGGACGCCGGGCTCGACACCGGCGACATGCTGCTGGTGGAGGCGCTGCCAATCGGCCCCGACGCCACCACGGCCCGCCTGCACGACGCGCTGGCGGCGCTCGGCGGTCGCATGGTGGTCGAGGCGCTGAACCTCGCCGCCAAGGGCGCCCTGCAGCGCACGCCGCAACCCGAAGCCGGCATCACCTACGCCCACAAGATCGAGAAATCCGAAGCTGCCATCGACTGGGCGCAGGACGCGGCCGCGATCGTGCGGCGCGTCCATGCATTCGATCCGTTCCCGGGCGCCGCCTCGGTGCTGGGCGACGAGAACCTGAAGATCTGGGGCGCATCGGCATCGGCATCGGGCGAGTTGCTGCCGATGGGCGCCGAGCCGGGTCAGATCGTCGCCGTGGCACCCGAGTTCATCGCCGTCGCCGCCGGCAACGGGCTGGTGCACATCACCGAAGTGCAGCGCCCCGGCGGCAAACGCATGGCGGTGCGCGACTTCGTGCGGGGCACAGGCATCGCCGCCGGGCAGCGTTTCAATGCGAGGCCTGCCTGATGTTTCTGCGACGCAGCCTGCGCCAACACCCGGAATTCCGCATCGGCATGGCCGACACCTGGCCCCAGGTGCCGGGCATCGCCGCCTGGGGCCTGATGACCGGCGTGGCCATGGTCAAGTCGGGCATGAGCGTGATCGAGGCGCTGTCCATGGCGATGCTGGTGTTTGCCGGC
>JAQGMQ010000917.1 GCA_028292305.1 Rhodoferax sp. | reverse complement strand
GTGTTTATAACACAGCAGGGCCGCGAACGTTACTGCAAAGCCAACCTAAAAAAGCTTGAACAGGTTGCTACCTGGGCCGACCAGTACCGTGCCTTTTGGACCGACAAACTGGATGCACTGGAAGATTTTTTGGATAAAGAAACTAATAAACAAAAACTTAAATAAATTATGGAAACAAAACCGCTGATTGTTGAGCGCACCTTAAACGCTCCGGCAAGCCGTGTATGGCAAGCCTTAACTGATAATGATAAAATGAAGGAATGGTATTTTAAACTGGATAGCTTTGAACCCCGCATTGGTTTCGAGTTTCAATTTTATGGCTCGGGAAGCAAAGGTGAAAAGTATTTACACCTATGCCGGATAACAGCTGTTGAACCAGAAAAAAAGCTGAACTATACCTGGAAATATGATGGTTTTCCAGGAAATTCAGAAGTTAGTTTTGAGCTTTTCCCTGAAGGGGATAAAACGCTGGTGCGTATAACCCATACCGGCCTTGAAACCTTCCCTCAAGACAATCCCGATTTTGCAAGTTCAAGCTTCTCTGCTGGCTGGAATCATATCCTGGGCATCAGTTTAAAAGAATATGTAGAGAAACAATAAAGTAATATAATAGTCGTGAGTCGCTCTCAATAATGGGGATTCACAAACAAAAAGGCCGGAGTTATGATAACTCCGGCCTTTTTTACATTAAAACTCCTCAATTATTTATTTGGTGGTGTTGTACGTGGTACAGCAGGAGTTGTTGATGGTGCTGTGGTTGGCGTTGTAGGTACAGTATTAGGTGTTGTTGGTGTTACAGGGGCTGTTGGTGTTGCAGGCGTTGTTGAACTAGGCGTAGTAGGGCTTGTTGGTGTTGATGGTGTCGTTGGCGCAGTTGGTGTTGTTGGGGTAGTCGGTGTTGTTGGTGTTGTGGGCGTAGTCGGACTATTTGGGTCACGAGGTATGCTCGGATTTGTAGGATCTGTAGGTGTATTAGGGTTTGTTGGTGTTGTTGGGTAAGCCGATGGATCAGTTGTTGTTGATGTTGGCTTAGCTTTTTTATTTGAACGTTTTTTAGGTACAGTATCCTGGTTTACAGTGGTGGTACCACTTGTTAATATTGCTTTATCCGTTGTGTGTGTTGTTTTTGCTGTGGCATATCCCAATGCACATGTGGCTGCTACGGCCATTATTAAACTTATCTTTTTCATAGTATTATTTATATAATGGTTTACATTAATTAACTTGTAAATACAACTATTAACCATGAATAAGGTTTTCATTTTTTACAGATATAGCTCTGCCACTGCAATTCTTCATTCTTTCTGGCCTTTGCAGTTCCGTAATTTACGAGTACACTCTTGGGGATGGAATAATTTTTTAGCCATTAAATATTAATTAAACAATAAAATATTTTATTATAAATTAAACAAAGAATTCATTTTTATTGTTTGTTGATGTAGTATTCCACAACTTCATTAATCACTATATCATCATGAAAAAAGAAACCAATACAGAACCAGAATTCTCCACTAAAACTTCGCCAACGGCCGAACCGGCTCTATTAGAATTATTTAAAGACAGCATCATGGACATTTACTGGGCTGAAAATCACCTTGTAAAAAACCTGCCAAAGATGATAGCTGCAGCTACCTCCGATAAATTAAAAAGCACCATAGCTGATCACCTGGAGCAAACCAAAGAGCATGTTAGCCGGCTGGAAAAGGTGTTTGCATTATTAGGGCAGGAACCTTTGGCAAAAAAATGTGATGCAATGGAAGGTTTAACCAAAGAAGGTGAAGGAATTATTGAAAGTACCGAAGAAGGAACAGCCACAAGGGATGTTGGCATTATTCTGGCTTCGCAAAAAGTTGAGCATTATGAGATAGCAACTTACGGCGGCTTAACTCAACTGGCAAAAACATTAGGGTTGGGTGATATATCAAATCTGCTGTACCAAACGCTTACAGAAGAAAAAGCTGCAGATGAGTTACTAACCGATGTAGCTGAAAACGAGATTAATTACAAGGCATCAGAAGAAGCCTAAACAAACCATAAAGCACAAAATTATAATGGCAAACAAGAAAACAAAGCCGGAAAAACCTATTGCGGAACCAAGCAATCAAAAAAGTGAACAACTGGGCCAATTCAGAGATGATGCCAGTGGTCAGTTAATGACTACCAACACGGGTACAAAAATAAATGACGACCAAAACTCACTAAAGGCGAGTGACCGTGGCCCATCCCTGCTGGAAGATTTTATCCTGAGAGAAAAGATAACACATTTTGATCATGAACGCATTCCTGAACGGGTGGTGCATGCCCGGGGGTCTGGTGCTCATGGGGTGTTTAAAGTATATGAAAGCCAATCAGCAGTAACCAAAGCCCTTTTCCTGAACGATACAGAAACAGAAACACCGGTATTTGTGCGTTTCTCAACTGTTGCCGGTTCTCGCGGATCAACCGATTTGGCGAGGGATGTACGCGGTTTTGCAGTAAGGTTTTATACCCAGGAGGGTAACTTTGACTTAGTAGGTAACAACATCCCGGTATTTTTCATACAGGATGCTATTAAATTCCCTGATGTGATTCATGCTGTTAAACCAGAACCTGATAACGAAATACCACAGGCAGCATCTGCTCATGACACATTTTGGGATTTTATTTCTTTAACCCCAGAATCAACCCATATGATTATGTGGGCAATGAGCGACCGTGCCATACCACGTAGTTACCGTATGATGGAAGGCTTTGGGGTGCATACTTTCCGGTTTGTAAATGCCGATGGCGTGGCCAGCTTTGTAAAGTTCCATTGGAAACCATTATTGGGTGTACATTCTGTTGCCTGGGACGAAGCGCAGAATATATCAGGTAAAGATCCGGACTTTCATCGTCGTGACCTTTGGGATTCTATTGAAAGCGGCGCTTTCCCTCAGTGGGAGCTGGGTGTACAAATTGTACCCGAAGAAGATGAATTTAAGTTTGAATTTGACTTGCTTGATGCTACCAAGATCATACCTGAAGAACTGGTACCTGTACAACGCATTGGTAAAATGACACTAAACCGCAACCCGGATAACTTTTTTGCCGAAACTGAGCAAGTGGCTTTTCACTTAGGGCATATTGTGCCGGGCATTGATTTTACTAATGACCCATTATTGCAGGGTCGGTTATTCTCTTACACCGATACCCAATTACTACGTTTAGGTGGACCAAACTTTCAGGAAATCCCTATTAACCGCCCAATTGTACCGGTTTACAATAACCAGCGCGACGGGCATATGCGACAGGCAATTAATGCCGGCAAAACCAGCTATAGCCCAAATTCATTAGGCGGTAACTCTCCTGCGCAGGCCAAAGCTACCGAAGGTGGCTACGTTAGCTACAACGAACGCATTGATGGCCGTAAAATAAGGGTAAGAAGCAAAAGCTTTTTAGACCACTTTAGCCAGGCAAGGTTATTCTTCAACAGCCAGTCTGATCCGG
>JAQGMQ010000507.1 GCA_028292305.1 Rhodoferax sp. | reverse complement strand
GCACGGCGCGACGCCGCCGTGGGCGCGGTCGTGTCGATGCCCGGAGCCGCGCCGCGCCGCGCGCCGGTGCCGGTCTTCGCGCCGGCCGGCCAGAGCACGCAGATGATCGTGGGGGCCGATGCGGCCGACGACCGCACGCTGCTCGCGACCAGCGCGCAGCTCTACGGCGCCTACCGGCTGCGCCGCGTCTACTACTCGGCCTTCAGCCCCATCCCCGATGCCTCGCGCGCCTTGCCGCTGGCCGCGCCGCCGCTGGTGCGCGAACACCGGCTCTACCAGGCCGACTGGCTGATGCGGTTCTATGGCTTTGCGCATGACGAGATCGTGAGCGCCGACAGCGGCATGCTGGCGCTCGACATCGACCCCAAGCTGGCCTGGGCGCTGGCCCACCGCGAACGCTTTCCGGTCGACCTGAACCGGGCGCCAAAGGAGATGCTGCTGCGCGTGCCGGGCCTGGGCGTGAAGTCGGTCGAAAAGCTGCTGCAGGCGCGGCGCCTGCGCACGCTGCGCATCGATGACGTGTCTCGCCTCAATGTGCCGCTTAAGACGCTGCTGCCCTTCATCACCGTGCCCGGCGCCTCGGCCCGCAGCGGGCTCGACGACGCGGGCCTGGCCGCGCGGCTCAGGCCCGCGCCGCGGCAGCAGTCGCTGTTCGACCCGGAGCCGGCCCATGCCTGACCCTAGGGCGGCGCACGCGGTCCAGCTGGAGGCCGAAGACGACGTGGCGGGTTTTCGCCGCGCGGCGCGGCGCCTGGTGGCCCAACGCGTGCCGCCAGATCAGGTCAGCTGGTTCGTGTCATCGGCCGCTGAATCCGATCTGTTTGGCGCGGTGGCGGGTGGCGACGAGGCACTGGCCGACGATGCGCCCGCGCTGATGCTGCCCGGCTTTTTTGCCGCCGAGTGCCAGCATGCGGCGCTCCATGCCGACCCGGCCCGCTTCGGCTTGTTGTACCGCCTGGCCTGGCGGCTGCTGCACGAGCCCGGGCTGCGCCATGATCCGCTCGATGCCGACCGCATCGCCATCGCGCAGATGGCCCGCGCGGTGCGGCGCGACATGCACAAGATGACCGCCTTCGTGCGCTTTCGGCCGCTGTCCGCGCCCACCGACGACGGCTGGGGCGTCACCCATGTGGCCTGGTTCGAGCCGCTGCACCACACGGTGCGCGCCACCGCGCCGTTTTTCGTGCGCCGTTTCGCGCAGATGCCCTGGGCCATCCTCACGCCCGAGCGCAGCGCGCGCTGGGACGGCCACCGCCTGGCGTTCGGCCCCGGCGCCCGCCGCGAAGATGCACCCGGTGCCGACGCGGGCGAGCAGCTCTGGCTCACCTACTACGAGAACATCTTCAACCCGGCACGGCTCAAGCTGAAGATGATGCAGAAGGAAATGCCGCGCCACTACTGGAAGAACCTGCCCGAGGCGGTGCTGATCCAGCCGCTCACGGCCGCTTCGGCAGCGCGCAGCGGGCAGATGGTGGCGCAGGGCGGCACCGAGCCCGCGCGTCGGCGCCCGGCCGCTTCGATTGCCTTGCGGCTCGACGCGCCGCAGTGGTCATCAACGGCTGACGCAGTGCCCGCCACGCTGGCCGCGCTGCACGCCGCCACCGAACGCTGCCGCGCCTGCCCCATCGGCCAGCACGCCACCCAGGCCGTGCCCGGCGTGGGCCCGGAAGGCGCGCAGTGCATGGTGGTGGGCGAACAACCCGGCGACCAGGAAGATCTGCGCGGCCAGCCCTTCGTCGGGCCCGCGGGCCAGTTGCTGAACCGTGCCATGGCGCAACTGGGCTGGCCGCGCGAAAGCGTCTACCTGACCAATGCCGTCAAGCATTTCAAGTTCGAGCCGCGCGGCAAGCGCCGCATCCACAAGACACCCGCGCAGCAGGAAGCGATGGCCTGCGCGCATTGGCTCGAGGGTGAAATCGCGTTGGTGCGGCCCAAGGCGCTGGTGGCCCTGGGCGCCACCGCGGCGCGGGCGCTGCTGGGCCGGCCGGTGGCGGTGACGGCCGAACGCGGCCAGTGGCTCATGCGGCCCGACGGGCTGCCGGTGCTGGTGACGCTGCACCCCGCGGCCTTGTTGCGCATGCCGCAGCAGCAGTTCGATGCGGCTTTTGGTGACTGGCTGGCCGACCTCGGCCTGGCCGCGGCTGCGCAGTTGGCGGAAGCGCGATGACCCGTCAGTGCCGCTCGCGCAATGCGATCACCGCGAGTTCGGTGCGCGAGGCGGCGTGCAGCTTTTCCATGATGCGGCTCACGTAGTTTTTCACCGTGCCTTCGGCGAGGAACACCGCGTCGGCGATCTGCCGGTTGGTCTTGCCAGCGGCGATCAGGCGCAGGATGTTTTCTTCCTTGTCGCTCAGCGTCTCGCCCGCGGGCACGGTGGTCGCGGCAGCCGCATCCTTGCGCGGCCCGGCGCCTTCGGCCAGTTGCTGGAACTGGTCGAGCAGCTTGCGCGCGATCTGTGGCGTCAGGCGCGACTCGCCGCGGTGCAGGCTGCGCACCGCGTCCAGCACTTCGTCCTCGGCCGCGTCCTTCAGCAGGTAGGCCCGGGCGCCGGCGCGCACCGCCTCGAACACCATCTGGTCGGTGTCGAAGGTGGTCAGCACCAGCACCTGCGTCGCCGGCCGGGCCAGCGTGATCTGGCGCGTGGCCGCCACGCCGCCCTGGCGCGGCATGTTCAGGTCCATCAGCACCACGTCGGGCCGCAGGCGCGCCGCCTGTTCCACGGCTTCGATGCCGTCGGCGGCTTCGCCCACCACCTCGATGTCGCGCTCCATCGACAACATCAGCGTCATGCCGCGGCGGATCAGCGCCTGGTCGTCGG
>JAQGMQ010000543.1 GCA_028292305.1 Rhodoferax sp. | reverse complement strand
CTTGAAAGCCTGCGCTATGAAGGCGTGCTGATCGTCGGCGCGGGCATGAGCTACCACAACCTGCAGAACTTCGCGGCCGGCGCGCCGGCTTCGTTTGCTTTTCACGACTGGCTGGACACGGCGCTGGCCGGCACACGCGACGAGCGCACCCGGCAACTCGCCGACTGGCGCAAGGCCCCAGGTGGGCGCGCATCGCATCCGAGAGAAGAACATCTGCTGCCGCTGATGCTGGCCAGCGGCGCGGGGTCGGACCTGCCCGCGCGCCGGCTGTGGCGCGGGGCGGTCGGACCGAGTTGCCTGGCGGGGTGGGCGTTTGACTGAGGGCGTGGGCGTCGGCAGGGCGTTTGGTGGGGGCGGATGCGGTGTCTGCGGTGGTTGACTTGTCCGTCAACTGCAGCCGGGGAGGACTTGTGACTGCCGACGCAGTTCTGCCACGCTGTCGATGTGTAGCGGGACCTGAATCTCTACGCCCGATAGATCATGACCTGATTCCTTTGGTCGCTTGCCGAGCCTAGAATCTGCCACTCGCCCGAATATGAATTTCCAGCTGGATTTTTCACGCAACCTCAAGTTCGCCGATCTCGCGGCGCTTTCGGCGTTTTGCAAACGGCTCGGCACACAGTGAGTGGCTGCTATCGGCCAACAGCCGCACATCAATCCTATGCCTCGGCCACCGCCGCAATGGAAATCTTCAACCCCGGAATCCGTACCGGCAGTTTCGCCCCCTGCCGGGCTGGCGGGTCGGATGGAAACCATCTAAGCCACTCCTCGTTCATGCCCGCGAAGTCATCTTCATCCGCAAGAACAACAGTGAAGCTGACCGCCTTCGCCATCGAGCTGCCCGCGGCCTCCAGAATCGCCTGCACATTGGTCAGGCACTGACGGGTCTGTTCCTGGATCGTGCTGCCGACGATGGCACCTGTGACGGCATCGGCTGGCGAGGTGCCGGAGACAAAAACGAGGCCGGCGGCTTTGACGGCCTGGCTGTAGGTCGCTGGTGGCTTGGCGGCCTTCGGCGTGAAAACAATTTGACGGGCCATCTGCATCTCCGGGTCGGTTTCGAGTCGGTTGCGGGTCGGTTGCGGGTCGGTTGCGGGTCGCAGCAATAGTGTCATTCGCTGCGCCTACGCGCAAGAAAGACTTTGCACGGCCATTGGCATGACGAGCAGAGAAACGGAATCGCCCGACCCATCCCGCTCATCTACAAAGCCGGCCCGGCCAGCGAGCGCACACCTTGGTCCCCCACCGGCGCACCCGGCACCGGGCTGCGCGGGCCGTACTGGCGCAACGGCGCGCCCGACTCGAACGCACCGATGTCCGGGGCCTTGCCCTTGAAGCCGTCGTTGATCGTCGGCAGCACCACGCCGGCATCCACCAGCTTCGAGCCGGCCGCGGGCTGGAAGTCGTAGTCCTCGGGCGCATACAGGCGCTGCACGTCGGCACGGTCCGGGGGCGAGACGCGGACCAGATCGGCATAACCGACCTCCACGCTGTGGCGTTCCTGCCCGCTGCCCGCGATGGCCTCCCCCAGGTCCTTGAAAGCGCGCTTGGTCACGGGGTTCTTCCAGTCCATGCCGACTTCGAACGGCGGCGTGTTCCATTGGTAGGCGGCACCGGCTTTGGCATTGAAGCCGAAGGCGTTGTGGTCCGACGTGGCATGGTTGGTGTAGCTGCTGACGCGCAGCAGCGGCGCTGCGGCGTTGACGCCCAGGATCACGTTGTTGGCGATCATCTGGTTGGCGGCGTCCATCTGCACTTCGCCGACGAAGGTGTTCTGGTACAGCAACACGTTCGCTGCCGTGCCCACCTTCATCACGCCGTCGGTCGTGGTGTTGTAGACCAGGTTGCGGAAGAAGTACACCGGCCCGCCGACGATGGGCGTGGCACTCAGCGCGCCGCCGATGCTGTTGAAGCAGCGGTTGTCGAACACGCGGATGTTGTGCGCGCCGCCGTCGGCCTCGATGCAGTTGTCGCTCATGTTGAAGATGTCGTTGCCGTAGAAGTCGATCGACACCGGCACCCGGTCGCGCAGCTCCTTGCCCTGGGCATCGACGTCGGGGTCGCCGTAGGTGGCCACGTCCAGGCCGTCGTGCCAGTTGGCCATGTAGTTGTAGGCGACCACGTGGCCCTGGCCGTACAGCTTCACCGCGTATTCCGAGCCATTGGGGCCGCCGAGCAGTTCGGGATAACCGGGCAGCTTCGACCATTCCGCACCGCGCCAGCCCATCATGCGCGACGGGTCGTGGCGTCCGATGAAGCTGTTGTCGGCGATGTAGAAGTTCTTCGAGCCCGACCAGTCGTCCTGCACACCGCGGCCGATGTCGTACAGGCGCGAATGCTTCAAGGTGAAGCCGCTCGAGCCGGCGATGTTCTTCTGCCCCAGCAGGAACACCAGGTTGGCATTGCGAAAGGTGATGCCTTCGAAGTAGTTGTAGTTGGCGCCCATCAGGTTGAAGAAGGTCTGCGCGCCGTCGCCGTCGAAGATCACCTCGCCGTCGCCCGCGCCCTTGATGGCGATGGGGCGCTCGGCGGTGCCGCTGGCCGTCAGGTAGTAGGTGCCGTCGAACAGCGTGCTGAGCGCGTTGTAGCCCGGGTGCGGCAGGCCGTTCTGGTAGTGCACGCGGTCGGACTGGTAGACGCCCGCATGCACCAGCAGCGTGTCGCCCGCCACCACGCGCGGCAGGTAGGTGCCCTGGAAATCCGAGCTGGCCGCGCCCTGGTAATAGGCTTCCATCAGCCCGGTGAAGGCCGGCTCCTGCTTCGCGCCGACCCAACCGATCGGGTAGACATGGTAGACCTTGCCGTCGGCTGCGGGCACCGGCTCGGCACGGGTGCGCACCATCACCGTCTGCGCCTTTTTGCCCCGCACGCCGTCCGGGTCGGACAGGCTCAGGCGCACCTGGTAGGCCGTGCCCGGCTGCAAATCGAAGATGCTGCCCGCGAACATGTTGGGGTTGATGTAGTTGTTCGGGTCGGGGTGAAAGTCGGCCCGCGGCGGCACTAGGTTGCCGACCTTTTCGCCGTGCGAGCGCACCAGCGGCAACGCGGGCCGCCAGGCTGTGGTGCCGACCTCGCGGTAGTCCACCGTGGCCACGGCGTTGCGGTTGTCGTCACCGGCGATGCGCCATTCCAGGCCGATGGATTTCAGCGTGGGCGGCTCGACCCACAGCTCTTGGACCGAAACCGTGTCGACGGCCGCGCCGCTCGGCGCCTTGGCGGTTCTGGACGCAGCAGCCTGGCTGAACGCGAGCGCGCCGGCCAGCAAAAAGAGATTCCATCCCATCGGTTTCATACGGCTTCCAGTGATTCGGTTGACTGCATTGTCGAGCACGCTGCGTCAAGCGTTGAAACCCTTCGCCGGTAACCCGTCACCGGTAGCCCGTTGCCGGTAACCCGTGGCATCAAGCGGCCGCGTCTTCCGCCTCCAGCCGCGCCCACAATGCCCGCACCAGCCGCATCAGCCACTGCGACTCGGCCCAGCGGTCCGACAGCTCCTGACCGTCGGCGCCGGTCATTGCATATTCACGCGGTCCGAGTTCGCACAGAAAGGTCAGCACCGCGTCGCTCGGCGCACGTTGGCGCCAGCTGCGAAAGCCGGCTTCCCACCAGCCCATGAACAGGTCGAGCCAGTCCTGCTGGTGGGCAAAGGCGCCGTCCATCGGCAGCTGCACCTGGATCTGCTCGCGGCTGGCCACGCGGCCGTGGAAGCCCCAGCAGTGGTCGATGACACGGTGCATCAGGCGGTGGTTCTCGTCGGAGATCGGCCAGGCGAATTCGCGGCCGACGACGTAGTGCGACAGGTCGCCGGTAAGCCGCAGGTCGGGGAAGCGGTCGAGCAGGCGCAGCATGAAAAACAGGTCGGTGGTCATGCGGTCGCGGTGCGTCTCCAGGTGCAGCGCCACACCGGCATCGCGCGCCATGGCCCGCCAGCCGTCGATCAGCGGCACACACTCGGCCACCGTGTGGGGTCGCACGTCGGCCTGCACGTTCAGGTGGTCGGCGCCGAACGTGGCCACGTTGGCCAGGATGGGCCGCAGGTCGTCGACCGTTTGTGGGTAACACTGGGCCTGCCAGCTCAGGCCCCAATCGCGCAGCCGGGTGGTGATGGGCCGCACGAAGTTCGGGTCGGTGAAGCGCACGCCGGCGCCGTCGAAGCCCGCGCCGTGGACCATGGCGAGCTTTTCGTCGAGCGACCATTCCGCGCCATCGGGGCGGCGGCGTTCCATGGCCCACATCGACTGGTACACCAGCAGGCGTTGCATCTTGTGTGTCTCCTCGTGCTTGTTCGAGGGAGCAGGATACCTTGCACAGGCCCCAGGCGAGGATCAGGCGCCCGCGCCCACCCCGACCGATGCATCAGCCTCGGCCGACAGCAGCGCCATCGACTCGTCCACCAGTTGGTGCAGCGCCGCCACGCGCGCCATGCCGAGCGTGGCGTTCAGCCCGTCCTGCGCCGCCTTCCAGTGGCGCTGTGCCTGCAGGCGTTTCTCGCGGCCGGCTTCGGTCAGCGTGACGGTGCGGCTGCGCCCATCGGGCCCGGCCGACTGCACCGCCCAGCCCGCGGCCACGATGGGTGCCAGATTGCGGGTGAGCGTGGAGGCGTCGATCTTCAGCACCGCGGCCAGATCGGCCGGCCGCTGCGGGCCGAGCTTGGCCAGGCAGGTCAAGAGCGAATACTGCGTGGTCTTCAGGCCCGACCTGGCCAGCTCGACGTCGTAGTGCTGCGCCACGCGGCGCATCAGCTGGCGCAGCTTGAGGTTGGTGCAGCCGTAAGGACGCGTGGGCTGCACGGCGGACTGGCTCGAAGGCGTAGCAGGCATAGACGCGGCGGCGACAGTTTTCATGTAATCATTGTATCTACAATGGTTGTACCTGCAAGTTTATAGACGCACTGGAGCCAGCATGAACGACCGCGCCACCCCCTTCACCATCGCGTCCCCCGCCAACCCCACGGCCGGCCCCGACACCCTTGCCGCCTGGCTCGCCGAAGAGGCCGAGATCCGCGCCCGCATGGACGCCGGCCCCGGCCCCGGCGTGGCCCGGCCCGACCAGATCGCCGGCAAGACCGGGCTCGAAGTGCTGCAGGCCATGCTGCGCGCCGAGCTGCCCTATGCGGCCATTGCCAAGACGCTCGACTTCCTGATCGTCGACGTCACGCCCGGCGGCGCCGTGTTCCAGGGCACACCGGGCGCGCAGCACCTGAACCCGATGGGCACCGTGCACGGCGGCTGGTTCGCCACCCTGCTCGACTCGGCGCTGGGCTGCGCGGTGCACACCATGATGCCGCCCGGCCGCGGCTACACCACGGCCGAGCTGGGCATCAACATGGTCAAGGCGCTCACCCCCAAGGTGACCCGCGTGCGGGCCGAAGGCCGGGTCATCCACTGTGGACGCCAGCTGGCCACGGCCGAGGCCCGGCTGGTGGGTGCCGACGGCACGCTGTACGCGCATGCGACGACGACCTGCCTGGTGTTCGACATGCCGGCGCGCTGAAATCGATTCGTTGCGACAATGGGAGGTCATCAACCACACGACCCCAGAGTCCCACGAACATGCGCCTCCTCCACACCATGCTGCGCGTTGGCAACCTCCAGCGCTCGATCGATTTCTACACCAAGGTGCTCGGCATGACGCTGCAGCGCACCTCTGAAAACCCCGAGTACAAATACTCGCTGGCGTTCGTCGGCTATGGCAACAACCCCGACCATGCCGAGATCGAGCTCACCTACAACCACGGCGTGGACCGCTACGAGCTGGGCACCGCTTTCGGCCATCTCGCGTTGGGCGTGCCGGACGTCCACGCGGCCTGCGA
>JAQGMQ010000503.1 GCA_028292305.1 Rhodoferax sp. | reverse complement strand
CGATTCGCCAGCTGTATTTGCGCATCGCCGGCGCGCGGGGCCACCAGCAGGTGGTGGGCACGCCGGAGACCATCGCCGACCAGCTGCAGCAATGGTTCGAAGAAGGCGGCGCGGACGGCTTCAACATCATGAGCCCGTGGCTGCCGGGCGGTCTGGACGACTTCATCACGCTGGTGCTGCCCGAGCTGCGCCGGCGCGGGCTGGTGAGGACGGAATACGAGGGGCGCACGCTGCGGGAGCACCTGGGGTTGAAGCGGCCGGTGCATCCGGCGGAGGCGGCGCGGCGGGAGGGGGAAAGGTTGGCGGCTTGAACGCGGGCAGCTACGCAACGAACCGCGACTGCATTGCTCCTTCCCCTCACGGGGGAAGGCCGGGATGGGGGCGCAGCGCTTCGGGTGCGTCGCACGTGCCGCCGTCGCGCGCGAGCCCCCACCCCGGCCCTCCCCCGGAAGGGGAGGGAGCTGACAGCCGAGTCCAGTTCAAGCCGGCGCGCCCTCCCCCGGCCTCTGCAATGCCGCCCGCGTGCCACACGCATGGCAGAACTTGACGAACGCACTCTTGCGCGTCGCACAGGTGCCGCAGTGGTCGTGCAGCCCGATGCCGCAATGCGGGCAGAAATCATTCGCCGGGTCCGTCAGGTCGACCGCGCGTTCACACCCGGGGCACACACCTTTGGCCAGCCGCGTCAGCGCCACGTCGTAGTCGAGCTCCTCGCGCCGCACCACGTCGGGCAAGGCTTCGGCGAGCTTCTGCCGTTCCAGGTAACGGTTCAGCCCGACGATGGCCTGGCGCCCCACCAGCACCGTGATCAGGATGCCCACCACGTAGCGCACATAACCGCCGTAGCTCGGCAGGTAGGGCACCAGCTCCACGAAGAACGCGAACAGCGCGAAGTAGATGAAGCCCCACACGAACGGCCAGGCCGCGCTCTTGCGCTTCTTCATGAACAGCCAGCCGGCGATGGCCAGTAGCGGCAAGGTCAACATCAGCCTGTAGCCGAACACCCGCAGCTCCTGCTTGCGCAACGCCCGCTCCAGGCCGTCATGGCCGGCGCGCTCGATGTCGGCCAGTTGCGTGCGTGTGCGCTGCAGGCCTTGCCGCGTGTCGAGCTCCTTTTGCTCCTGTGCTTCGACCACGCTTTGGGCCTCGCGCTCGCGGCTGCGCAGGGTTTCCAGCGCGCGGGTGCGGGTCACCAGCTCGGGGTCCTGCTCGGGCCGGGCCGTGGCGCGGCGGGTGGTGATCCACTGATCGAAGGTGTCGCGTGCCGCGCTCGAATCGGACTGCGCCACCTGCAGCTTGAGTTGCGCCTGCTCCAGCGCATCGCGCACCTGCTGCCCGGTCTTCTCACCGGCCTGGATCGCGGCGCGGGCCTGCGCGGCGGCGGGCCTGTCG
This sequence comes from Rhodoferax sp., assembly GCA_028292305.1. GTDB lineage: Bacteria > Pseudomonadota > Gammaproteobacteria > Burkholderiales > Burkholderiaceae_C > Rhodoferax_B. The sequence goes on along the minus strand of JAQGMQ010000503.1, from coordinate 2,233 downwards.
ACGAAATCTTCCAGCGTGAGGGTGTTCTCGACCTGCGGCAGATCACCGACGACGGTGCTGCCCAGGCCGATCAGGAAGCCGGCGAAAACGATGGCCACCAGCCACAGGCCGCGGCGAAACCATTTCTCGGAAAGGCGCAAAGACTTGCTCATGAAAAACGCTCCTCGTTGTTGTTGCTACGGTTGCTCTGATCACAGACTCGTTTGCTGCGGCGCCGCGGCCAGGCCGGCGCGGGGCAGCCAGTTGAACACCGAATCCACGGTCACGGTCTCGATGCGGTCGGCGAACCGCTTCTCGTTCGGATGGTCGTCGAAGGCGATGTTGGCCGAGCCGACCCGGGCCCCCAGCCGCGTCAGCGGGCCGAGCCTGAGTGTGGTCGGCGCGTAGCCGTTGAACTGCAGCCAGGCCTGGGCTTGCGTGCGGTTGGTGACGCCGGTCGGCACCATGGCCAGCGCCAATGTCTCGATGACCCACTGGTTCGACTGCTGGTACTTCAGCCCCCAAGCGTAACCCACCATGTTGTAGGCCGACTGGTGCAAAGTACCCAGGCGCGCGGTGTCCTGCAGCACCGGCCACAGCGCGGCCTGCACCGCCGGTATGGGCACGGCCCAGGCGGCTTCGAGGCGCCAGGGGTCGTCGAGGAAGAACTCGCCCAGGCCCTGGCGGTACAGGTGCGACGTGGCCGAGCCGCAGTCGTTGAGCTTGTGCACCACGCGCCACGGGCCGGCATCGGTCTTGATGGCGAAGGCCATGTGTGAATAACGCAGCTGGTATTTCGTCAGGTCCTGCCCGGCGCGGGCCAGCAGCACGACCCGCGCACCGCTCGCATCCAGCGCCTGCGACACCTTGGCCGCCAGCGCCATGCCGTGCTCGATGGACTGCGGTGTGGCAGCATGCGGCTCGCAAGTGCGGCCCGCATGGGCCGGCAGCCAGCATGCGCAAGCCAGCAGCAGCGCGACCATGGTTCGGAGGGTCTTCATGGCGGCGTCCTTCACATCAGGCGCTCGTTGTGCAGCAGCGCCTTGCCCAGCTGGTTGGGAATGAAGGCCAGCACGTCACCAGCTGTGGACAACACCGTGCCCGTGCTGGTCACACTGCACGTGACGGCCGTGCCGACACCGACCGCAGCCTTCGATACGCCTGTGCCCACCACCTCGATGGCGACGCTGGCGCCGTCCGAAGCGCGCTTCAGCACATACACCGTCTTCGTTGCCGAACTCTTGACCGCTTCGACGACCAGCACCGCGGGGAGCAACAGCATGCTTCCCACGTTGGTGGCGGAAGCCGACCGGTCGCCGTTCGATGAAGCCAGCAAGGCGCTGCCGACAACAACTGAAGCCACCGGCAGCATCGACACCACGGCCGACGCCTCGCTTTGCGCGTGGGCGCTGCCGGTGGACATGCCGACAGACACGAGCAGGCCCAAGAGGAGGGAAGAGATGGTTTTTTGCATATTGCGCTTTCGTTTGATGGACACCCGAGCCGGTTGGTGCAGGCCAGGCCAGGCCAGGCGCATGTTGCCCGTCCCACCACAGCCGGTCGCCATTTCTCGACGTTGCGTTAGAAATGGCGACCATTGGTATCGCTTTACGATACCGAGCGTTGGCTACAAGGCTTTGCTTATCGGAGCCCGTCGGGCATCGTGTCCAATACCGCCATGGAACAAAACCCGGAACCCGAAGACCACATCGAACGCCGCCTGACCGACCTCGAAATCAAGGCCAGCTTTGCCGAAGACCTGATCGACAAACTTGACCAGGTCATCGTGCGCCAGCAACAACAGATCGACCTGCTGGTGCGCGAGGTGACGCTGCTGCGCCAGCCTCCGCTGGAAGGCGGCATCCCCCGCACCACCAACGCCCGCGACGAACTGCCACCCCATTACTGAACCCCAGCCCCCCATGAAATCCAACTTCTTCCGGACCGCGCTGGTGCTCGGCCTGCTATCGGCCATCGGCCCGTTCGCCATCGACATGTACCTGCCGGCGCTGCCCTCCATCGGCCAGAGCCTGAACGCGTCGATGGGCGCGGTGCAGCTGAGCCTGATGGCGTTCTTCATCTCGCTGGGCATCGGGCAGATCATCTATGGCCCGGTGTCCGACATGGTGGGCCGCAAGCTGCCGCTGTACTTCGGCCTGCTGCTGTTTGCCGCCGGCAGCGTGGGCTGCGCGCTCGCGCCCGACATCCACACCCTCGTCGTGCTGCGCTTCATCCAGGGCCTGGGCGCCTGCGC
>JAQGMQ010000486.1 GCA_028292305.1 Rhodoferax sp. | reverse complement strand
CCGCAGGCGCTGGGGAACGCGGCCGCAACGTGGTACTTCTTGCCGTCGGGCTTGGTCACGCCGAGGATCAGCATGTGTTCGGCGAGCCAGCCCTCGTCGCGGCCCATGTTGGACGCAATGCGCAATGCGAAGCACTTCTTGCCAAGCAGCGCGTTGCCGCCATAGCCCGAGCCGTAGCTCCAGATCTCGCGCGTCTCAGGGAAATGCACGATGTATTTGGTGCTGTTGCAAGGCCACTTCACGTCGGCTTGGCCGGGTTGCAACGGCGCGCCCACGGTGTGCACGCACGGCACGAATTCGCCGTCTACGCCCAGCACGTCATATACGGCCTTGCCCATGCGGGTCATGGTCTTCATGTTGACGGCCACATAGGGGCTGTCGGACAGCTCAATGCCGATGTGCGCGATCGGCGAGCCCAGCGGGCCCATGCTGAACGGCACTACATACATGGTGCGGCCCTGCATGCAGCCGCTGAACAGCGGTTGCAGCGTCGTGCGCATTTCCGAAGGCGCCATCCAGTTGTTGGTGGGGCCGGCGTTTTCCTTCTTCTCGGAGCAGATGTAGGTGCGGTCTTCGACACGGGCCACGTCGCCTGGGTCACTGCAGGCCAGGAACGAGTTGGGCCGTTTGGCAGGGTTGAGCTTCTTGAAGGTGCCGGCGTCGACGAGCTGCTGACACAGCCGCGCGTATTCCTCTTCGCTGCCGTCGCACCAGTAGATGGTGTCGGGCTGGGTCAGGGCGGCCATGTCGGCCACCCACGCGATCAGCTTCGCGTTCTTCACATATTTGGGCGTATTGGTATCCAGGCCCTGCATGGCGGGTGCGTTCATCGGGAAACTCCTAAGTTGAAAATCGTCTTTTCAAAAGGAACTCCGGGCTACGTGCTGAGAGCGGCCTTTTCAGAAAACGGCTTGGGCTACTCAGTCGGCGGGCGGCGGCTCGAAACGGATTTCAGGCTGCGCGGGTCGGCTGGGAAATCGATTTTAGGGAGATGCCCGCAAGTTACCAACCGATTACATGCTAATTTAATGCAAAAATTGCATGAGGTTATGCATGAAAATATGGGGTAACTCGGCCTTGGCGACCACGGTTGAGCAGACAACGCAGGCGTGCCGCCATGTCCCACCCGCTCATGCGGTCACGGCTTTGAGAAAAGTACGGGGTGGGTGCGCGGCTACGAGTGAATGCAGCCGGGAGGCCGCCGGACGCGCAATGGCGTCGGCTCGGGCCGGAAAACGATTGACGCAGGTTCGGCCAAGCCAGCGGTGGCCTGGCCGGGCCTCGATCAGGCCATGAAGACGGCGATGAAGGCCAACAGGAAGATCAAGACACCACCGACGATCGGCAACACGAACGGAATCAGCGGGACGATGGCTTCGATTGGGTCCACGGGGTGGGCCGGCTGGGCAGCGTGCGCGGCATCGGTGGGAGGCGTAGGGCTCGACATGGAAAGTTCCTTAACTGGGCGGTGCATTATTCTAGGTGCTGCGGGCCTTGCCGGCCGCAGCACCATCGCTTCACGTTTTCTTCTACTTCTGTTCGCTGGCTTCGAAGCCCGCCGCGTGCAGGGCACCGAGCACATCGTTCATGTGCGCGCGACCGCGCGTCTGGATCACGAGTTCGATGTCCACGTTCTGCGCCGACAGCGCCGTGAATGCGCGCTGGTGGTGCACCTCGTCGATGTTGGCGCCGGCGCCGGCCACCGTGGCGGTGATCTTGGCCAGCGATCCGGGGTTGTCGCGCGCACCGACCCGAATCCGCGCCAAGCGGCCGGCACGCACCATGCCGCGCTCGATGATGGCCGCCAGCAGCAGCGGATCGATGTTGCCGCCGCACAGCACCAGCCCGACCTTCTTGCCGCGAAAACGCTCGGGGTACTTCAGCAACGCGGCAAGGCCGGCCGCGCCCGCGCCCTCGACCACGGTCTTTTCGATTTCGAGCAGCATCAGGATCGCCTGCTCGATGTCGGCCTCGTCGACGAGCACCAGGTCGTCCACCAGTTCCTTGACGATCTGCTGCGTGAGCTTGCCCGGCGAACCGACGGCAATGCCCTCGGCAATCGTGCTGCCGCCCTGGACATGGTGCGTGCCCTGGATCGCGTTCACCATCGCCGGAAACCGCGACGCCTGCACCCCGATGATTTCAATGCCCGGCTTCAGCGCGCGCGCCGCCGTGGCGATGCCGGAGATCAGGCCGCCGCCGCCCACCGCGATCACCAGCGTTTCGAGCTCCGGTACCTGCTCCAGCATTTCAAGGCCGACTGTGCCCTGCCCGGCAATGATGGCCTCGTCGTCGTACGGATGCACGAACACCAGCTGCTCCCGCTCGGCCAATTCGAACGCGTGCGCGCGCGCCTCTTCCAGGGTGTCGCCATGCAGCACCACTTCGGCGCCGAAGCCTTGCGTGCGTTCGACCTTCACTCCCGGAGTGAAGCGCGGCATGACGATCACGGCGCGCATGCCCAGCCGTTGCGCGTGGTAGGCCACGCCCTGGGCGTGGTTGCCCGCGCTCATCGCGACCACACCACGCAGCGGCGCCGTGCCGGACGCTGAGCCAGCCGCGCGTGCCGCTTCGGCGTCCGCCAGCTGCGCGAGCTTGTTGCAGGCGCCGCGCTCCTTGAAAGAAGCGGTGAATTGAAGGTTTTCAAACTTCAAAAATACCTCGGCGCCCGCGATTTGCGAGATAGTGCGGGAGTCCACACACGGCGTGGTCAGCACCTGGCCTTTCAGGCGTGCCGCGGCTTGGCGAATGTCGTCAATCGATGTCATGCGGCGATTGTGTGCCAAATGCCCATCGGCGCGCCGTATTTTCAGTTGCAGCGTCTTCCCTTACCTGTCGGGCTGCGTTATGGTGCGGATCAACGTATCTCGTTGCCGGAGCTTTTTCCATTATGAAACGCGCGCTCGC
>JAQGMQ010000498.1 GCA_028292305.1 Rhodoferax sp. | reverse complement strand
GCTGGAGCGGGCTCTTCGCCAGCCGCTTTGCAGGCCAGCCGTTCAAGACGGTGGCGTTGTCGGTGATCGGCGCCACAGGCGAAACCTTCCACCGCCAGGGCGAGTTCGTGGCCACGCAGACCGGTATCGAAGGCAGCCTGGTGTACGCCGCGTCCGCGCTGCTGCGCGACAACATCGCGGCGCGCGGCCACGCCAGCCTGCTGCTCGATCTGTTGCCCGGCAAGAGCGCCGAACGCGTGCTGGCCGACGTGGCGCACCCGCGTGGATCGAGGTCGTTGTCCAGCCATTTGAAGAGTCGACTCGGGCTGGATGGCATCAAGCTGGCCATCCTCTACGAACGGCTGTCCAAGGAGCAGATGAACGACCCGGCGGCGCTGGCCGCGGCCATCAAGGCGCTGCCGATCTACGTGGTCGCGCCGCGGCCCATCGACGAGGCCATCAGCACGGCCGGTGGCGTGGCCTTCGCGGCGATGACGCCGGCGCTGATGCTGCAGGCGGTGCCCGGCGTGTTCTGTGCCGGTGAGATGGTGGACTGGGAAGCGCCCACCGGCGGCTACCTGCTGACAGCCTGCATGGCCAGCGGGCGGGTGGCGGCGCAGGGCGCCCTGGCGCACCTGGGCCGTTGACGCGACAGGGCCCGGCGCGGGGCCGCCGTTGCACCCTGCTACACATGTGGGTGGATGCCCGTGGCGCCAGGGCGGGAGGATGGCGCAACAATGCGCACTGCTGAACGAAGACCAGAAACATCTGGCCGCGGCTCGCGCGGTGCGAGCGCGGCATGCCATGGAGCCCGTCGCGATGTCTCTCGACTCCCTTGCCAGTGCACCGGCGCCGCCGCTTGCCGATGCGCACCCGGAACTCGCCGACGCGTTGTCGGCGCTCGCGGCGGCCGAGCAGGCTGCGCTGCGGTCACGCCGTGTGCACTTCCTGGCTGGCGATCTGGCTGAAGATCGGGCCGGTGACCGCGCCGGTGACCGCGCCGCAGATCGCGCCGCAGATCGCGCCGTGGATCGGGCCAAGGAAGGCGCTGCCGCAGCAGCCGCCACGTCGCCCGAACTCGATCTACCCCGTGTGGGCCTGGCGCTGTCGGGCGGCGGTGTGCGCAGTGCCACGTTCGCCTTGGGCCTGTTGCGCGGCCTGGCACAGGACCGGCCGGCGCCGGCCGCCACGTCGGCGCCTGGCAATGGCGCCGACGCAACTGCGCCACCCGCAGGCCCGACGCTCGCCGGCGATGGCCTGCTGGGCCGCATCGACTATCTTTCGACCGTGTCGGGCGGCGGCTACACCGGCGGCATGTTCGGCCGGCTGGTCGCCGCTTATGGCCTGCGCGGCGCGCAGAAGATGCTGGCCGACAGCGGGGCCTCGGTGCTCGAATGGCTGCGGCGCAACGGGCGCTACCTCACGCCTTCGGGCTCGCGCGACACGGGCATCGCCGTCGTCACTTACCTGCGGGCCTGGGTGGCGATCCACACCGAATTCATGTTCGCCTGTTGCCTGGTCGGCCTGGTCATCGTGGCGCCGCACCTGTTGCAGCACAGCCGCCAGCTGGTCGACCCGGCCGGCTGGGAACGCTGGTACAGCCCGTGGTGGCCGCTGTCGGTCGGTCTCTGGGCCATCGCCGCGCCCGGGCTGGTGGCCGGCTACTGGGCCGCACGCGACGCGCCCGACCGCCAGGCCGACGCCCGCTACGACACCGCGCCCAGCAGCGTGCGCCAGCGCCCGGGCTGGCGCGATGGCCTGTTCATGCTCACGGCGGCCGCATCGGCCTGGGTCTTGTGGCGCCTGCTGGAGCCGGGCGGCACGGTCGACCCGGTGCGTTACGGGCTGAACTGGCCGACTGCGGGCCTGCTGGCGCTGGTGTCTTTGGCGCTGGGGCAACTGGTGGTGCTGGCCTGGCTGTGGTGCACCGGCGAGACCTATGCGCTCAGCGTGGCACGGCTGCGCAACTGGCTCACGCGGGCCTTGCGGGTGGTGCTGCTGGCGTCGCTGGCGCTGGCCGCCATGGGCGGGCTGGACCGGCTGAGCTGGTGGGTGCTGGAGGAATTCCTGACGGGCAACCAGTGGCTCTGGGGCGGCGTGGGGGTGGGCAGCGTATTGCTGCTGGTGCTGCGCAGTCTGATGCAGCCGCTGCAGCAGATCGCGGCCGAAACCACGCGCCAGGCCCAGGCCTGGCTGCCGCGCCTGTTGAACCTCGGCAGCCTGGTCGGGCTGGCCACGCTGGTCACGGCCTGGCTGGTGGTGCTGCAGTGGTTCATCTTCGCACCCGAGACCTTCAGTGGCCTGCGCGACGTGCCGGCGGCCCTGCGCGCCGGTCTGTTGCTGCTGGGCTGGGGCGTGTGGATGCTGCTCACGGCCGGCAACGCGCAGATGGCCAACACCTCGTCGCTGCACAGCTTCTACCGTGGCCGCCTGACGCGGGCCTACCTGGCCGTGGGCAATCCGAAACGCAGCATCGACAAGGACCACCCGCACCATGCCGACGTGACCACGGTGGTGGAGGGCGACGACACCCGCCTGGCCAGCTACCACCCTGAAACCAGCGGCGGACCGATCCACCTGGTCAACGCCTGCCTGAACCAGACACGCGACGACCAGAGCGGCTTGTACAACGCCGACCGCAAGGGCACGGCGGTGACGGCCACCTGGCGCGGCTTCGAGATCGGGCCCGAGCAGTTCATCGGCATGCGGCCCGACTTCGACGCCGGCACGCTCGGGCGCTGGGTGGCGGTGTCGGGCGCGGCGGCGTCGCCGGGCGCGGGCGCCTACACCTCGCGCGGCCTGGCCCTGCTGGTGTACTTTCTGGGCGTGCGGCTGGGCCACTGGATGCGCGCACCGCGTGAACGCGCCAGCCTGCGCTGGCTGAGCCGCTTCGCCTGGCGTTGCCTGCCCAAGCCGTTGATGCTGGCCAGCGAAGCCTCGGCCACGTTCTTCGGTGTGGAGCGGCCCTGGTGGTTCCTGTCGGATGGCGGCCACTTCGAAAACACCGGCGTGTACACGCTCGTCAAACGCGAGCTGGACTTCATCATCCTGTCGGATGCGAGCTGCGACGCGGCCTATGAGTTCGGCGACCTGGAGAACCTGGTGCGCAAGGCGCGCATCGACTTCGGCGCCGAAATCGACTTCTACACCCACGACGAAGCCTCGCGCCTGTTCAGCATGGACCCGGCGGTGATCACCGTGTTGTCGCCCGAAGACATGGCCAACAACCACTCGTGCCGCGGTGTGCTGCTGGCGCGCATCCGCTACCGCGAGCGGCCCGGGCCAGCGGGCGCCGATGGCCAGCCCGGCCCGGCCTGGCGGCCCGAGGGCACGCTGCTGGTGGTCAAGCCCAACCTGCATGACGCGCTCGACGTCGACCTGCTCGGATATGCGCAGAAGCACGAGAGCTTTCCGCACGAGTCGACCGGCGACCAGTCCTTCGACGAAGCCCAGTGGGAAAGCTACCACCGCCTGGGCGAAGATTTCGGCCGCGCGCTGCACGACGACTGGCTGGCCCAGTTGCCCGGCTGGCGCAGCCCGGCGCAACACAACATCCGCATCTCGGCGCGGCTCAGCGGCATCAAGGGCGGCGACGCACCGCGCACCGAGCCGTTGTGGCGCCGCGGCGCCCGCGCCACCGCCATCGGCACCACGTTGGGCGTCGGCTTCTCGGGCACGCTGCTGTTGTCGCTGTGGCAGGTGCAGGACCAGCTGCAGCGCAACCGCACCGACGAACAGACCGAGACCCGCCAACTGTTCACCGACGTGTCGAAAGGCCTGCAGGGCGTGGACGGCAGTTGCCCGCAGATTCCCGAACACATCGTGACCCAGGCCTCGATGCTGTTCGAGCTGCGCGGCAGCGCCGCCATGCGGCCGCTGGAGCGCTCGGGCCTGGAGCGGCTGGCCGGCCGCATCACCGAGGAATGCCGCAAGGACGTGGGCGCCGCGCCCGCGTGTCCGGGGGCCTACCAGCGCATGCAAAGCGACCTGTGCACACTGGTGCGCAAGACCCCTACCGAGGACACGGCGCTCAACTACTGGCACCCTGGCACCTCGCCGGAGGAGCAGGCCCGCGCGGGTGAGAAGGTGTGGCGTACAGTCGCGGCCTACCTGCCGACCCTTGCGCGCCTGCCTGGTCTGCCTGGCTTGCCCGGCACGCCGCAAGCCGCAGCGCCGGCCGGGTCGCCTGCAAATGCGCCCGCAGGTTCGCCGTCGGACTCGCCGGTGGCCGCGGTGGTGGCAGCGGCATCGCCCACGACCTGGGGCGCGACCGACCTGAAGCTCAAGGCCTGCGCCCGGCCGGGCGGCGGCAGCAGCACGCTGTACCTGCAGATCTACGACGAGGCCTCGCGCCCGGCGGCCACCGCACTGCGCGAAGCCTTGCAGGCCGAGGCCGGCAACCTGGTGCAGGTGGCGCCGATCGAAAACGTGGTGCGCAGCGCCGAGCTGCGCCAGCAACGCAAGGCCGTGCCCTGGCCCAAACCGACCTTCGTGCTGCACGACCCGGGCAGCGGCAGTTGCGCGGCGGCGCTGGCCCGCTTCGTCGGCACGCCGTGGATCGAGCCACAGGGCGACCCGGACCCGGTCTGGGTGCGCGGCCTGCCGCGGCGGTTGCAGGCCACGCCCGGCGTGATCGAGCTGTGGCTGCCGCCGGTGAGCGCGGCGACCTGCCCGGTCTGCGACCGTTGACATCGGCATCGTTCACAAGCTTAAGAAGCCCTTAAGTCTGTGGCGGGGCTGCGGTGATGGCGGCCAGCGCGTATCAAAAAGAAACGTGCTTGACAGAAACTCGACAGCGCTGTTTGATGCACCGCAGGGCAGTCCAGTTAGTCACGATACAAGTTCGCTAGTTTTACTTTCTAAAGAACTTTTATCTATCGAATCGGAGGCTTACGCTCCCCACCGTATGAGCATCAACACCGTCATTCGCGAGGGCCGCCGGCGCCTCGGCTGGAGCGAGCAACAGTTCGCCGAAGCCATTGGCGTCACGCGCGGTGCCGTGCAGCAATGGGAAAAGGCCAACGGCACCGCGCCGAAGCGCGCCACCCAGCCGCGCGTCGCTCAGCTTCTCGGCATTTCGGTCGCCGAGCTGATGACGGGTTCCAACGTCAGCTCCAACGGCGAGGCCCGCGGCGAGGTTCCGCTGGTGTCCGAAGTCGAAGCCGGCCGCTACACCGTAATCGACAACTTCGTGCCCAAGCCCAACCTGCAACTCGGCATGGTGCCGGTCAACGTGCAGGTGCAGCGCCACACCTTCGCCTTGCGCGTGCACGGCGACAGCATGATCAGCGATTCGCACGACTCGTTCCCCGAAGGCTCGGTCCTCATCATCGAACCCGACATGGAAGCCTTGCCCGGCGACTACGTGATCGTGAAGAACATCGACGGCGAAACCACCTTCAAACAGCTGGTGCGCGACTCGGGCGAGTTCTACCTGAAGCCGCTGAACGCCAGGTACCCGATCAAGCCGCTGGGGACGGCGGAGATCATTGGCGTGGTGCGGGAGTTTTCGAAGAAGTTTCGGTGACGTGACAAGCAGAGGCGGCCTCGTCCGATAGGCTGCCGCCAAGCTGAAGACCTGCGGTCCAGGTCTTCATTCAAGAGTTGAACATGCCAGAGGCGTTGCACCTCCGGCACCAGGGCTACGCGGCACGCGCCGCGTCGCCTGTTCCTCAATACCCCAAAGCCAACCCCGTATTCCGCCGCGGATCGTTCGCGCCGTAGAACCGGTTGTTTCCGCGCGGCTTGCCGCCCAGGCTGGGCGCGCCGACGAGGATCGCCGCCAGGTGGTTCGATGGCTGTGGCTCACCCAGGTTGTGGCCCATGCCGACCAGGATCTTGCGGGTGTCGGGGCTGATGCCGAAGGTGTCGACGTTGGTCAGGTCGGGCAGCCATTGCTGGTGGAAGCGTGGCGCGTCGACGGCTTCCTGCACGTTCATGCCGTAGTCGATCACGTTCAGGATGGTGTGCGTGACCGCGGTGATGATGCGGCTGCCGCCGGGCGTGCCGACCACCATGACCGGCTTGTTGTCCTTGGTGACGATGGTCGGGCTCATCGAACTCAGCGGCCGCTTGCCGGGGGCGATGGCATTGGCTTCGCCCTGCACCAGGCCGTACATGTTGGGCACACCGACCTTGGAGGTGAAGTCGTCCATTTCGTTGTTCAGCAACACGCCGGTCCTGGCGGCCGTGACCTTGGCGCCGAACCAGTCGTTCAGCGTGTAGGTGACCGACACCGCATTGCCGTCCTTGTCGACGATGGAGTAGTGGGTGGTGTTCGAGCCTTCATGCGGCGCGACGCCGGGCTTCATGTCTTTCGACACGCCGGCCTTGGCCGGGTCGATGGCGTCGCGGATCTTGGCGGCATAGGCCTTGTCCAGCAGGCGGTCGAGCGGGTTCTTCACGAAATCGGGGTCGCCGAGGTAGCTGTTGCGGTCCAGGTAGGCGTGGCGCATGGCCTCGATCTGGTAGTGCACGGCCTGTGCCGAGCGGAAGCCCATTTCCTTCAAAGGATAACCTTCGACGATGTTCAGGATTTCGCAGATCACCACGCCACCCGAGCTCGGTGGCGGGGCCGACACGATGTGGTAGCCGCGGTAGTCGCATTCCACCGGCGCGAGTTCGCGCACGGCGTACTGGTTCAGGTCTTCCTGGACGATGATGCCCTTGCCGGCGGTGCTGGCGTCGACCAGCGCCTTGCCGACCGTGCCCTTGTAGAAGCCGTCGGTGCCCTTCTGGCTCACCAGGCGCAGCGTTTTCGCCAGGTCCTTCTGCACCAGCTTTTCGCCGACCTTGAAGGGCTCGCCCTTGTTCAGGAAGATGGCGGCCGAGGGCGCGTCCTTCCTGAAGTCATCGGTCGATGTCATCAGCATGTCGATGTCGCCTTCCTGGAGCGCGAAGCCGCGCTCGGCCAGCTTGATGGCCGGCGCCAGCAACGCGGCGCGGCTCATGCTGCCGTATTTCTCGCGCGCGGCTTCCATGCCGGCCACCGAGCCGGGAACACCCACGGCCAGATAACCGTTGGTGCTGGCGCCCTTGACCACGTTGCCACTGGCGTCGAGGTACATGTTGGCGGTGGCGGCCAGCGGCGCTTTTTCGCGGAAGTCGAGGAAGGTCTTGCGGCCATCGGCCAGTTGCAGCGTCATGAAGCCCCCGCCGCCGAGGTTGCCCGCGGCCGGGTAGACCACGGCCAGCGCATAACCCACGGCCACGGCCGCATCGATGGCGTTGCCGCCACGCTTGAGCACGTCCACGCCGACCTGGGTGGCCAGGTGCTGGGCGGTGACGACCATGCCGTGTTCGGCGGCCACGGGGGCCATGGACGCGGCATGGCTGACGGAGCAGCCATAGACGAATGTCGCGGCGATGAGCGATCGGGACAGGGTGTTCAATTTCATGTTGTGTTTGTCTCTGTGGATCAAATGAAGCCAGGCGCTGCGCAAGGTTCGGGATGGCTTGGCTTGAAGCGGCCGCCAAGCCGCAATCATCGTAACGGTTCGGCCTGCGGCCAAACGCCACCAGGCGTTGAAAACTGTCACCGATTGTTTTCCTGCGCCGAGAGGTCCGTCGGACGCGGCGCCTGCCTCAGCTGCCCGAGCGACAGACGTTGCTGCCCTTGTGCGTCGAAGTTGTCCGTGGCCAGCCAGCGCTCGAAGGCATCGCGCAGCACCGGCCATTCGCCGTCGATGATGGAAAACCAGGCGGTGTCGCGCGACCGCCCGCGCGTCACCACCGCTTGGCGGAAGACGCCTTCGAAACTGAAACCCAAGCGCGCCGCGGCTTGGCGCGAGGGCACGTTCAAGCTGTCGCACTTCCATTCGTAGCGGCGGTAGCCGAGCGTGTCGAGCGCGTGGCGCATCAGCAGATACTGCGCTTCGGTGGCGATCTGCGTGCGTTTGAGGCGGGGCGAAAAC
>JAQGMQ010000471.1 GCA_028292305.1 Rhodoferax sp. | reverse complement strand
AAAGGCCCAGGTCCGCATCGGCGGCTGAGCCCTGAAGGCGGCGTTGGCCTCAGGCGGCCAGTGCCGCCTGCCGCAAGGCAACCCCGAGCCCGTCGCCTTGCGGCAGGCGGCTGATGCCGGCGTGGGGCCGGGGCAGGTCGCCGTCGACGATGTCCCAGAACTTCGGCGTTTCGTCGAACTGGTGCTCCAGCATTTCCATGTTGGGACCGAGTGCGCAGGCAATCAGGCTGGCCGCGTGGCACACCGGCCCGGTCGGGTTGTGCGGCGCGCAGGCTGTGTTGAAGCCGGCCGCGAGTTCAGCCACGCGCAGCACGCCGCCGATGCCGCCTGCGTATTTCACGTCGGGCATGACCACGTCGTAACAGCCGGCCTCCAGCCACGGCCGGAACGCGTCGGCGTGGGTCAGCTCTTCCAGCCCCGCGAGGCGCACGCCGCGCGCATTCGCCTGGCCGCGCAAGCGGCGCAACGCGGGCATGTTGGCTTCGGTCTCGGGCAGCGGGCATTCGAACCACACCACGCCCAGGTCGGCCAGCTCGCGCAGTACGCTGGCCGCGGTCGGCGCGCTGAAGCGCCAGTGGCAGTCGACATACAGCTGCACGTCGGCCCGGCCGGCGCTGGCCTGCCGCACGGCGGCCACGCGCGACAGGCCGGCCTCGATCAGTCGGCGGCCTTCTGGCGTGGCGTCGGTGTCGGGCGTCACGTCGTCGAAGGGCGCGATCTTCAGCGTGGTGTAGCCCGCGGCCAAGGTCTGCTGCGCGCTCAGGAAGAAGCCGGCGGGTGTGCGCTCCACGGTGCGCCGGTTCATGTTGGCGTACAGCGGCACGCTGAACCGCTCAGGCGCGCCCAGCAGACGCAAGACGTTGCAGCCAGCCTGGCGCGCGCGGGCGTCCCATGCGGCCTGCTCCAGCGCGCTGGCGATGGCGGCCCGTGGCATGGGCGCAATGCCCTGCGCCGCGATGAACGGGTCGACCGCCGCCAATGTGCCGCCGATCAGCGCCTCGCGCGCGGCGGCGGCCGGTGCGTTCAGCGCCTCCGTGGCGCGCATCAAGGTGGCCTCGCCCCAGCCGGTCGTGCCGCCAGCCAGCGTCAACTCGACAAACGACCAGATGGTCTTCGGCGTGACCTTCACGTGGTGCAGCTTCAGCGCCTGGATGGTGTCGGTCTTCATGCGGACTCCTGCCTGGCCGAAGCGACGGCCTGGCCCACGGCGCCCCGTTTCTCGCGCATGCGGGCCAGCAGTATCTGCTTGGCACGCGTCGAATGCGCGGCCGAAAGCGCGGCTGCGCCGTCGGCATCGCGCTGGGCAAATGCCGCCAGCATCTGCTGGTGATCGGCCACCACGGCGGCGAACCGCTGCACCTGGTAGCCGTAGCCGCGCCATAGCGCCGTGATCAGCCGCCAGTGCCGGTCGAGGATCAGGCTGCCGTCGCGGTTGCCGGCAATGGCGTTGATGGCCACGTGGAACTCGCGGTTTGCCGCCAGCGCGGCGTTCGCCTCCTCACGCTCGGCGGCGGCCTCGTACCGGTGCTGGATGAGCTGCAAATGCGCCAGCTGCGCCGGCGTGATGCGCTCGGCCGCACGGCGCGTCATGAAGGCTTCGATCAGCGTGCGCAAGTCGAGGATCTCGGCCACAAATTCCGGTGTGACCTCGACCACGCGCGCGCCCCGGTTCGGCGTGGTGGTCAACAGGCCTTCGGTCTCCAGGCGGCGCAGGGCTTCGCGGATCGGCATATGCGACACGCCGAACTGAGTCGCCAGAGCGTCGATGCGCAACGCGCTCTGCGGTGCGAACATGCCGCGCACGATGCCGTCGCGCAGTTGGTCGGTGATGTCGAGCTCGACCGGTGGAGGCAATAACTTAAGGTGTTTCACTTATCTGTTTTTTGATCAAGGATATGCAGAATACTGCTATAGCCTGCTAGCATTCACTGGCAGGCGTTGAGGATAATAGTTCATTTTTGATCAAAGGTAGACGCTTCATGACCCTCGCGAAACGCTTTGTCCCGGCCCTGCTGACGGCCGCCATGGCAGCGGTGACCTTCACCGCGGCCAGCCTGGCCATGGCGCAGGAACCGGCGTCGGCCTGGCCCTCGCACCCGGTGAAAGTCATCGTGCCCGGCACGCCCGGCGACGGCGCCGACCTGGCCGGCCGCATCATCGGCATCAAGCTGCAGGAGCGCCTGGGCCAGCCATTCATCATCGACAACAAGCCCGGCGCCGGCGCGATCATCGGCACCGAGGCCGGCAAGAACGCCGCGGCCGACGGCTATACCTTTCTGATCGGCACCGCCGGCTCGCACGCCATCAACCAGGCGGTCTATGCCAAGCTGCCCTACCACCCGCTGCGCGACTTCGAACCCGTGCTTTTGATCAACAAGACGCCGAACGTGTGCGTGATCAACCCGGGCATTCCCGCGCGCAGCCTGGCCGAGTTCGTGGCGCTGGCCAAGAAGTCGCCGGGCCAATATTCGTTTTCATCCGGGGGCAACGGCAGCTCGGCCCACCTCACGGGCGAATACCTGAAGCTGGTCGCCGGCATCGACATGCTGCACGTGCCCTACAAGGGCGCGTCGCCCGCGGTGAACGACGTGGTGGCCGGCCAGGTGTCGATGTTCTGCGGCAACCTGCCACCGGCGATTCCGCACATCCGCTCGGGCGCGCTGCGCGCTCTCGGCGTGACCACGCTGCAGCGCAACACCGAGCTGCCCGACGTGCCGACGATTGCCGAGACCTACCCCGGCTTCGAGTCGGTGGCCTGGTTCGGCTACTTCGCGCCCAGGGGCACGCCACCCGACATCCTGGCCAAGTTCTACACCGAACTGGCCGCCGTGATGAAGATGCCCGACGTGCGCGACAAGCTCATCGCCCAGGGCACCGACCCGGTGGCCAGCCCGCCGGCCGAATTCCGCAAGTTCATCGAAGGCGAGATCGACAAATGGACCAAGGTGGCACGTGCCGCCAAGGTGCAGCTGTGAAGCACATTTGAGATCGCCACAAAGGACCCGCCATGACCGCCGAAGTGTTCCGCCTGGGCATCAGCCGCGACTTCATCACCACCGCAGGCGTGCGCAGTTTCGACGAACAGGCCTGGCAACAGCTCAAGGCACAGCCGAACCTGCATGTGGAGTTTCTGGAGGCGCCGGCCACGTCGCCGATCACGCGTGACGAGGCCTGCCGGTTCGACGCGCTGCTGATCAAGCGCAACCCGGTCGACGCCGCCGTGCTCGACCCGGACGGACCCGGCGCGCTGCGTCTGCGGCTCCTGGCGCGCAACGGCGTGGGCGTCGACCACATCGACCTGCCGGCCTGCAACCGTGCGGGCGTGCTGGTGTGCACCACGCCCGACGCCGTGGCCCGGCCGGTGGCGTCATCGGTGATGGCGATGGTGCTGGCGTTTTCCCACGATCTTCTTGCCCGCGACCGCATGACCCGCGCCGGCCGCTGGAGCGAACGCTGGAACCGCCCGGGCATGGGCCTCACCGGGCGCACGCTGGGCGTGGTCGGCCTGGGCAACATCGGCCTAGAACTGATGCGGCTGGCCGCGCCCTGGGGCATGCGCCACCTGGGCACGACGCCGCGGCCCGACCCGGCGCGTTATGCCGGCCTGGGCATCACCACGGTGCCGCTCGACACGCTGATGGCCGAGTCGGACGTGGTGGCGTTGTGCTGCCCGCTCAACGACAGCACACGTGGCCTGATCGACGCACGCGCCCTCGGCCGCATGCAGCCGCATGCCTTGCTGATCAACACCGCCCGCGGCGAGGTGGTCGACGAGGCCGCCCTGGTGCGTGTGCTGCGCGACCGGCGCATCGGCGGCGCGGGCATCGACGTCTATGAGACCGAGCCGCCGCGCGCGGACCACCCACTCTTCGGTCTCGACAACGTGATCCTCGGCTCGCACAACCTGGCCTACACCGACGAGATGAATGCCGGCTCGAACCGCAGCGCGGCCAACGCGGCCTGTGCGTTCTTTGACGGCAGGCAGCCGGCGCATGTGGTGAACCCGGCGGCGCTGGCGCACCCGCGGCTCAGCGGCTTGCGGGTTTAGTTTTAGTTTCCTCAGCCAGCCAGGCCAGGGCCGACAACAGCGCCTTTTCGCTCGCCGGCGTGTTCAGCACCACATCGAAATGGCCCGCGTCGGGCAAGGCCCAGAGCCGTACCGCATCGCCGGCCCGTGTGGCTGCCTCGGCATAACCGCGCACCG
>JAQGMQ010000442.1 GCA_028292305.1 Rhodoferax sp. | reverse complement strand
ACGGATCGACCCTGCACTCAACGACCATGATTGATGGCCATGGCTGACTTCATCTACCTCGCCTCCCAGAGCCCGCGCCGCAGCCAATTGCTCACGCAACTCGGCGTGCGCCATGAACTGCTCCTGCCCGACGCCGATGAAGATGCCGAAGGGCTGGAGGCGGTGCGCGCGAACGAAGCCCCCGCGACCTACGTGCAACGTGTCACCGGGCTGAAGCTGGATGCGGCCGTGGCCCGGCTGCAGCGCCGCGGTCTGCCACCGGCACCGATCCTGTGTTCGGATACCACGGTGGCACTGGGCCGGATCATCTACGGCAAGCCGGACGACGCGAAGGACGCGGCCCGCATGCTGCGCGAACTGGCCGGCGGCGAGCACCGTGTGCTGACCGCCATCGCCGTGCAACACAAGCAGCGCCGCCTGCAGGCGCTGAGCGACTCCAGGGTCCGCTTCGCCGACATGACGCGACCGCAGATCCAGCGCTATGTCGCCACCGGCGAGCCGCTCGGCAAAGCCGGCGCGTATGCGGTGCAGGGCAGGGCGGCGTCGTTTATTACCAACATTCGTGGCAGTTATTCGGGCATCATGGGCCTGCCCATGTTCGAGACGGCGCAACTCTTGCGTACCTGCGGGGTCGAATGCTGAGCATTGCACCCCACGCGTCGCCCATCGGCCAACCACTTTTCGCCCCGAAGCCGGGTCGCCGTCCACCTGCGACGGCACCTTGTTTTTCGGCCTTTCAACCTCAGATTCCTTGCATGAACGCTACACACAACCAGTCTTCTTCCTCGAACCTGACCGTCACCCACGTGCTGGCCCAGCTGCTTGAGCGGCTGGAACACAGCGCCGCGCCGGTTGGCGCCGAGCAATACCGTTCCGTGGTCGAGCATCTCGCCCACGAATTCCACCTCATCCCTTCGAGCGCCGAACTCGGCGCCCTGCTGGATGCACACCCCGCCGCGGCGGAGTTGTACGAAAACCTGCATTACGACGTGGCCGGCCTGTGCCGGTCCGCTCTCGACACTGCAACCGACGCGGAGCGGCTAGCCCGCGACGCAATCACCCGCGCCATGCGCGGCGAACAGAAAGGCAAGATTCATGGCGAAGGCTGATGGCAAAACGGCGGTGTTGGCAGATGGCCTGCGCTACAAATCCAAGGTTTCGGGTTCCCCCTTCGCGGTTGCGGCGTCTTTCGGCGGCGCGACCATGTCGTGTTTCCTGTGCGGCAAACACCGCACGCGTTCGCTCATGACCACGCGCAAGCTGCTCGGGCAGTCGCAGGTGGTGTGCTCGCCGTCCTGCAAGGCCATGGACGAGGCCGAAGCCGCCCGTTGAGAACGGCGAATAAATCTACTGCGCGACCCGATCTCGCATCCGCGGTCCTCGCCGACCAAGCGTACGGCTCCGGTCCACGACGCGACCTCGGCCCGCTCGCTACGATTTCTGCGCCATTCTCCGCTCCCTTACAATTCGCCACCCGATGCCGTCACGCGATGGCGCTTCGCAAATTCAGCCCCGAGGCTGTGGCCTAATACCGGGTTCCCTTTCCTTATCGATTTATCGGAGTTTTTCCCCATGGCCAAAGTCATCAGAACAGAAAGCGACCGTTGCGCGCCCAAGCCAGTGCCCCTGCCTGGCTACGCCAATCCCGTGAGCCGCGGCCAGAAGCGCAGCCTCGAGCGCGGTGTTGCAACCCGCAGCAAGAAGAACCCAGGCAAGCGTCCCCACAAGGGCGGTTGATGCCACGTTCGGCGCCTCGTGCGCCGGATGGGTTCCAGAAGCGCCCTTTCCGGGCGCTTTGTTGTTTCTGGGCGCCCTGCGAAGTGCGTTTGTTCGAAGTGGCGTTTTGCGCGAATGGTTTGGCGGTCAGGTGTTCTCGAGTTTTGCCGAGCGCAAGCCTTCGGTCAGCGCCACCCCCAGGCCGGCCAGGCAGATCAGCCCGATGCCCATCGCGGTGGTGCGGCTCGGCAGCTGGTCGAACAGCAGCCAGCCCAGCGTGGTGGCCGCCACGATCTGCAGGTAGCTGAACGGCGCCAGCAGGGTGGCTGGCGCGCGGCTGTAGGCCGTGATCTGCATCCAGTGGCCCAGGAAACCGGTGGCCCCCGTGGACACCAGCAGCAGCCATTGCGCGCCGCTGAGATGCAGGCTGTCCCAGAACCACGGTAGGCCCAGCGTCAGGGCCGCGGCGCCGAACACGCCGCCATACAGGTTGGTGGTCAGCGGATCGTCGGCGGCCAGCCGCCGGGTGGCCATCTGGAAACAGGCGAACGCGAATGCCGTCAACAAGCCCAGCGCCACGCCGACCGGGTCAAGCTCCGAGCCGGGCCTGATCACGATCAGCATGCCCGCGAACCCTGCCAGCACGCCGACCCAGCGGTGCAGCCGATGCGGCTCGCCCAACAGCCAGGGGGCCAGTGACATCAGGAACACCGGCGCCATGAAGTTGACAGCCGTGCCTTCGGCCAGCGGCAACCGGCCCAGTACCGAGAAAAACAGTACCGTGGTGGCGATCATCAACGCGCCGCGCAGCAACTGGCCACGCAGGGATGTGGTGCGCCAGATTGCGCGGCCACGGCGCGGCAACACGAGCACGGCCATCAGCGCCACATGGCCTGTGTACCGGAACCAGGCCACCATCAACACCGGAACGCCGCCCATGACCAGCCATTTGCCGGTGGCGTCCAGCGTGGACAACATCCACAGACCTGCGATGTGAAAAAGGATGCCGCTTGCTTGCATGCGTGGGGGAGGGCCGTTGGGCGTTTTGATGGCGTCGAGCATACCCAATGGCAACTGAGCCCGTGGCCGCCGTGCTGCGCGGCGAACGGCGGTCGGGCAAGTCGCCGCAGCTGGAATGCTCTCGAAAGAATAGCAAAAATGGCTTGTGCAAGTTGATCGTTGGGTATTTTGTGCGCCTTTGACAGAAGCATCGACAGGGTCTCCAACAATCAATATGAATCTAATGATCAAATTTATTATTATTTAGCAGTTGATCGAAATGCCTGTAAATTACCGACTTGTTCTTTACAAAAAGTGCCGATTCCGTGTTTGCCGTCCTGAGGGTGGCCGCCGTCGGCGCTGCCAGGCTTCATGATCGAGTTACGGGACATCGTCCAAACCTACAAGGGAGCCAGCGGCCCCGTCGACGCGCTGCGTGGCGTGAGCCTTGACGTCAAGCAAGGGGAGGTCTACGGCATCATCGGCCGCAGCGGTGCGGGCAAGAGCTCGCTGGTGCGCGTCATCAATCTGCTGAATCGGCCGACTTCGGGGCAGGTGATCGTCGCCGGGAACGAGCTGACGCGGCTCGACGGCAACGCACTGCGCGCGGCCCGGCGCGATATCGGCATCATCTTCCAGCACTTCAACCTGTTGTCGTCGCGCACGGTGTTCAACAACGTGGCGCTGCCGCTCGAACTGGCCGGCTTGGGCCGGGCCGAAATCCACGCCCGCGTCGTGCCTTTGCTCGAGCTGGTGGGACTGTCCGAGCTGCGCGACCGGTATCCGGCCCAGATCAGCGGCGGGCAGAAGCA
>JAQGMQ010000425.1 GCA_028292305.1 Rhodoferax sp. | reverse complement strand
ACCTGGCCGATGTATTCGAAGTCCTTCAGCGGATCGAACGGCAGCTTCTTGTACAGCGCCGGTGCCGTGGCCATGCCCATGTGGTGCATCAACACGGTGTAGCCATTGGGCTGGGCCCGGGCCACGCGGGCTGCGCCGATGGTGCCGCCCGCGCCCACCGTGTTTTCCACGATCACCGTCTGGCCGAGCGACTTGCCCATGGGGATGGCCAGCATGCGCGCCACCACGTCGGTGGGGCCGCCGGCCGAATACGGCACGACCAGGGTCACGGGCTTGTCGGGCCAGGCGGGCTGGGCCCGGGCCAGTGTCGAAACCCCCAGCGCCACCACCGTCGCGGCCAGGCACATCGAGAAAATCTTCGTCATGTTTGTCTCCTTCTTGTTGTAGAAATAAAACCCGCCTCAGTCCGCTGGCAACAGCCGCCCCACCCTTTCCACATCGGCAATGGCCCACAGCCGCGCCAGCGCCGCCTGCGTCTCGCCCGCCGTGGCACCCTGGCCATAGGCCGCCAGGCGCAGCGCCTTGTCGG
Source organism: Rhodoferax sp. (assembly GCA_028292305.1). GTDB lineage: Bacteria > Pseudomonadota > Gammaproteobacteria > Burkholderiales > Burkholderiaceae_C > Rhodoferax_B. The sequence goes on along the minus strand of JAQGMQ010000425.1, from coordinate 6,705 downwards.
TGATCTCGGCGCGGCTCAGCGTGTTGCCCGGGTCGCCCTTGGGTTCGTCGACGCGGCTGGTCAACTGGCGGCCGTCGCGGGTGAACACCGTCACCTTGCCGATCCAGCGGCGCGGGTAGGCGGCGTCGATTTCCGCGTCCAGCACCATCGAGATCCGGTCGCGCAGGGCGATGGTTTCGGCGTCGCGAAAGTGCGCGTCGAACTCCGCCAGGCCGGCCACGCCGAAACGCGTCACCAGCGCCAGCACCGTGCCCATGGAGAACTTCGACTGGTGCACCGTGGCCGGATCGGTCACCGGCCCGAGCACGTCGATTGCGCCCTGGTGCACATGGGTCACCACGCGTTCGATAGCGTCCGGCTGCAGCGCGTGGCTGCGCAACACGGCCAGCAGCGCATCGGCCGCCGGGTGGGTGTGGCGGCAAGCCGCGTGGAACTTGAACGACGTCTCGGCCAGCGTCCAGCGCGTGCCGAGGCCGTCGGTGAGACGCGCCGGGTCGGCGTCGCGCGACATGCCGGCCGCCAGGCCCTGCGGCCCTTCCAGGATGGCCTGGGCACCGGTGAAACCGTCACGCGCCAGGCTGGCCGCCATCAGCCCCGCCGCCGCCGCATGCGCCGTGTGCAGCTGTTTCGAATCGGCCGCCGTGCGCAGGAATTCCCACAGGCCCGCGGCCTGTGTGCCGGCCGAGCCAAAGGCGTGTTGCATGCGCGCCGGGTCGAGCCCTAGCAGGTGCCCGGCCGTGGCCGCGGCCGCCACCGTGCCCGCCGTGCCGGTGGTGTGGAACACCTTGTAGTGCGAACGCCCGAGGAATTCACCCACGCGGATGCCCACCTCGTAGCCGGCCACCGCCGCGGTCAACAGCTGCCTACCGCTCGCGCCCGTGGCCTGGGCCAGGGCCAGCGCCACCGGGAACACCACCGTGCCGGGGTGGAACACCGAGCCGTTGTGCACGTCGTCCTGCTCGACCACATGCGAGGCCGCGGCATTCACCATCGCCGCGAAATACGGGCTGCTGCCGCCACGGTCGACCAGCACTTCGCTGTCGCCCTGCGCCGGCCCCATGGCACGGGCAAACGCGGCGATGGTCTGCACCGGCCGTGCGCTGCGGCCGGCCAGCGCCGAGCCGAACCAGTCGACCAGCAGGTCTTCCGCGCGGCGCAGCACGGGCGCGGGAATGTCCTCGAAACGCAGCGTGGCGGCGAAGCTGGCCAGGGCGGCTGTGGGGGACGTTGCGGCCGCCATCAGATCGCCTCCGCCGCGCGCAGGGCGGCAATGTCGTCGGCGCTGCGGCCCAACGCCGCGAGGATGGCCTCGGTGTGTTCGCCCACGCGCGGCACCGGGTCCATGCGGTAGTCGAAGGCGCTGTGCCGGCCCGGCGGCAGCAGCGCCGGGATCGGTCCCGCCGGCGAGCCGACCTGGGTCCAGCGGGCGCGTGCCTGCAGTTGCGGATGCGCCCACAGCCCGGCCATGTCGTTCATGCGCGCGTTGGCGATCTGCGCTTCGTCCAGCCGCGCCAGCACCTGCGTGGTGCTCAACGTGCCGAAGGTCTCGTCGATGATGGCGCGCAGGGCGTCGCGGTGGGTGTTGCGTTTGGCATTGGCGTCGAAGCGTGGGTCGCTGGCCAGCGCCGGCTGCTGCAGCACCTTGTCGCAGAAGGCGCGCCACTCGCGTTCATTCTGCAGGCCCAGCATCACCGTGCCGCCGTCGCCCGCCGGGAACGGGCCATACGGGTAGATGGTGGCGTGGGCGGCGGCGCTGCGCGGCGGTGGTGCGGCGCCGGCATAGGCGTAGTACATCGGGTAGCCCATCCACTCGGCCAATGATTCGAGCATGGACACGTCGATGTGCGAGCCCTTGCCCGTCTTGCCGCGCTGCAGCAGCGCCGCGAGAATGCTGCTGTAGGCATACATGCCGGCGGCGATGTCGGCGATCGAATTGCCGGACTTGCAGGGGTTGTCGGGCGTGCCGGTGATCGACAGAAACCCGGCTTCGCTCTGGATCAGCAGGTCGTAGGCCTTCTTGTCGCGGTAGGGGCCGTCTTCGCCGTAACCCGAGATGTCGCAGACGATCAACGCCGGATGACTTGCCTGCAAGGCTTCGGCCCCCAGGCCCATGCGCGCCGTGGCGCCGGGTGCGAGGTTCTGCACCAGCACGTCGGCCCCGGCGATCAGCTCCTGCAGCACGGCCAGGGCCGCGGGTTGTTTCAGGTCGAGCGTCAGGCTTTCCTTGGAGCGGTTGACCCATACGAAATGCGAGGCCTCGCCGTCCACCCGCTGGTCATAGGCGCGGGCAAAGTCGCCGACGCCGGGGCGTTCGATCTTGATCACGCGCGCGCCCAGGTCGGCCAGCTGGCGGGTGCAGAACGGGGCGGCAATGGCGTGTTCGAGCGAGACGACGGTGATGCCTTCAAGAGGGCGTGTCATGGTGAGGGCTTTCTTCAGAACGAGCGTGGCAGACCGAGCAGGTGTTCGGCCACGTAGCTGTAGATGAGGTTGGTCGAGATCGGCGCCACCTGGTAGAGCCGCGTCTCGCGGAACTTGCGTTCCACGTCGTATTCGCAGGCGAAGCCGAAGCCGCCATGGGTCTGCAGGCAGGTGTTGGCCGCCTCCCAGCTGGCCTTGGCCGCCAGGTACTTGGCCATGTTGGCCTCGGCGCCGCAGGGCTGTCCGGCGTCGAACAGGCTGCAGGCCTTGAAGCGCATCAGGTTCGCGGCCTCGGCCTCGATGTAGTTGTCGGCGATGGGAAACTGCACGCCCTGGTTCTGGCCGATCGGGCGGCCGAACACGCTGCGCTCGCTGGCGTAACGCCGCGCCTTGTCGATGAACCACCAGGCGTCGCCGATGCATTCGGCGGCGATCAACGTGCGCTCGGCGTTCAGCCCGTCGAGGATGTATTTGAAGCCCATGCCCTCCTCGCCGATCAGGTTCTCGGCCGGAATCTCCAGGTTGTCGAAGAACACCTCGTTGGTCTCGTGGTTGACCATGTTCAAAATGGGCCGCACGGTCATGCCGCTGCGCGCCGCCTGTTTCAGGTCGACGATGAAGATCGACATGCCTTCGGATTTCTTCTTCACGTCGGCCAGCGGCGTGGTGCGGGCCAGCAGGATCATCAGGTCCGAATGCTGGATGCGCGAGATCCACACCTTCTGGCCGTTGACCACGTAGCGGTCGCCCTTCTTCACGGCGGTGGTCTTGATCTTGGTGGTGTCGGTGCCGGTGGTGGGCTCAGTGACGGCCATCGACTGCAGACGCAACTCACCGGTCGCGATCTTCGGCAGGTATTGCTGCTTCTGCGCCTCGCTGCCGTGACGCAGCAACGTGCCCATGTTGTACATCTGGCCGTGGCAGGCACCGGCGTTGCCGCCCGAGAAATTGATCTCTTCCATGATCACCGAGGCCTCGGCCAAGCCCAGGCCCGAGCCGCCGTAGTCGGCCGGTATCAGCGCGGCCAGCCAGCCGGCCTGGGTGAGCGCGTCGACAAAGGCTTCGGGGTAGCCGCGATCGTGGTCGACCTTCTGCCAGTAGGGCGCGTCGAACTGGCCGCAGAAAGCGCGCAGCGCCTCGCGCATTTCCTGGTGGGTGTCGGGAGTGGGGATATCGGTTTTCATAACTTATGCCAGGGTGGCCGTGGCCTGCATCGTGAGCCAGCCGGCAGCGTCCGCACCCCAGAGGCTGAAGGTCTTGCCGTCGCCGGTGGGCTTGCCGTGCACCGTGAACGGTGCGATGTCGAAGGTAGGCCGCACCGCACGGAATTCGAACTTCGCCAGCGTCGCTTGGGGCTGTTCGCGGCGCAGCAGATCGACCAGCAAGGTGGCGATCAGCGGGCCGTGCACGATCAGGCCCGGATAACCCTCGACCTCGGTCACGTAGCGGCGGTCGTAATGGATGCGGTGGCCGTTGAAGGTCAGCGCCGAGTAGCGGAACAGCAGCACGTCGTCGGGCACCAGCGTGCGGCTGAAGGCGGCGTCCTGCGCCGCCGGCACGGGTGGCGGCACCGGGTCGCCGGGCTCGGCGGCCGCACGGTAGACGATGTCGTGCTCCTCGGTGAGCGCCAGCCCGCGCGCATTGCGCACCACGTGGCGCACCAGCACGAAGACCAGGTCGCCGGTGCGGCCGGCCTTGTGAGTCACCGACACGATGGTCGACGTGCGTTCGACCGCATCGCCCACGCGCAGCGGATTGCCCGGCTCCCACACCAGCCGCCCACCGGCCCACATGCGGCGCGGCAGCGGCACGGGCGGCAGAAAGCCGCCGCGTTTGGCATGGCCGTCGGGGCCGATTTCCGACTGGCGGTGGTGCGGCAGGAAATAAAGCCAGTGCCACAGCGCGGGCAGCGCGGTGCCGGCTGCGGGCGCGGGGTCGTCGCGGTCGAGCGTGGCCGACAGCGCGCTCACCGGCGCGCCGGTGATCTGGTCGGCCAGGGTTTCGCTGCGGCCCTGCCATGACTGCAGGTGGGCGAGTTCTTCGGGGTTCATCGGGTCTCCTTGGTCGGCGCCATTCTGCAGAGACCGGCCGCATCGGGCCATCTGGTTTTCGGCAAGCGGGCCTTGTCGAAATTCACATGCGGGTCAACCCGTGCCCCCGCCGCGGCGAAGCCGGGCTATGCGAATCGCGAATTCCCGGGCCGCGCCATCCGTGGAATCATCGGGCGATGACCACGCTCCACGCCACCGCCTCTGCCACCGCCCCGCCGCGTTCCTACCTCTTCGTGCCCGGCGACCGGCCCGACCGCTTCGACAAGGCCTGGGCCAGCGCCGCCGACGCGGTGATCCTCGACCTGGAAGACGCCGTTGGCGTGGCACACAAGGCCGAAGCCCGCGCCGCCGTGGCCGCCTGGCTGTCGCCCGAGCGGCCGTGTGTGCTGCGCATCAACGCCGCCGACACCGCCTGGCACGCCGACGATCTGGAACTCTTGCGCCACCCCGGCGTGGCCGCGCTGATGCTGCCCAAGGCCGAGCAGATCGACCCAGCTTTGGTTCAACTGTGCGTGGCAAACGGCCAGCCGTTGCTGCCCATCGTCGAGAGTGCGCGCGGCTTCAGCCGGCTCGAGGCACTGGCGGCGACGCCCTCGGTAGCGCGGCTGGTGTTCGGCAGCATCGACTTCCAGGTCGACCTGGGCATCCCCGGCGACGACGACGCGCTGCTGTACTTCCGCTCGCAGATCGTGCTGGCGTCGCGCCTGGCCGGCCTGCAGCCGCCGGTGGACGGCGTGACCACCGCCATCGGCGACCACGCCGTGTTGGGCACCGACACCGAACGCGCGCGGCGGCTGGGCTTCGGCGGCAAACTCTGCATCCACCCGGCGCAGGTGCCGACGGTGAATGCGCTGTTTTCGCCGGGTGCCGTTGAAGTGGCCTGGGCCGAACGGGTGGTGGCGGCCATCGCCGCATCGAACGGCGCAGCCGTGGCCGTGGACGGCAAGATGGTCGACCGCCCGGTGATCCTGAAGGCCGAACGCCTGCTGGACAGCCGCGCACGCCGCGCCCGCCCCGGTCAGGCGGTGGGCTGAGGCGCCGACAACACGGCCAGCAACTGGTTCAGCGCCACGGTGCGGGCCCGGTCCTTCTTGATGCAGGTCAGCATCTGGCGCGCCGCCCAGTCGTCGCTGAGCGGGCGCACCGCCAGGCCCATGCTCTGGCCCATGGCGCTGGCCGCGCGGAAGGGCAGCAGCCCCACGCCCAGGCCCGACTGCACCAGCCGGCACACCACCTCGAAGCCACGCACCTGCACCCGCAGCCGCAGACCTTTCTCAAGGCTCACCGCGTGTTCGGCCAGCAGCCGCATCATCGACGAATTACTCTCCAGCGCGATCAGGTCGTAGTCGAGCACATCGGCAAACGCCGCGGTCTCACCGGCCGCCAGCGCATGGCCCGCGGGCAGCACCACGGCCAGGCGGTCGGTGCGGTAGGGAAACACCTCGAGCCCATCGGTCGACGTGCCTTCCATGATCACGCCCACATCGGCCTCGCCCGCCAGCAGCGCGGCCACGATCTGCGCGCTCCAGCGCTCTTCGACGATGAGCCGCACGTCGGGATTGGCCTGGCTGAAACGCGCCAGGTCGTCGGGCACGTACTGCGTCATCGCCGAGGTGTTGGCCAGCACCCGCAACTGCCCGCGCCGGCCCGCGGCATGGTCGTCCATGTCGGCCTGCATCTGGTTCAACAACAGCAGCATGGCCTTGGCATGCACCAGCAGCGTGGCGCCCGCGGCAGTGAGTTCGACCCCCTTGGGTGAGCGTTCGAGCAGGGGCGATTTCATGCGGTGCTCGAGCAGCGCGATGCGGCGGCTGGCGGCGGCCAGGCCGATGTGCGAGGACTCGGCGGCACGGGTCAGGCTGCGGAGTTCGGCGGCCTTGACGAACAGGGCGAGGGAGTCGATGTCGGGCAGCATGCGGGAGGGGTTGGCGGAAGGGGGGTATCGTATCGGGAATGGATTGGGGCTTTGTTTGTGTTCGGTTTTGGCGGGGCTGGGTGGGTGTTGTCAGACCGGAAAATCCGTTCGTGCTGAGGCTGTCGAAGCGTTGGTCGTCACTTCTAACCTCCGTTTATCCTGAAGGGCTTGGTTCAGATCGTCGTGTGTGGTTGATTTGTCAACGGTTGTTGACGCCGCTGGCCGGGAGTCGCCCCGGCGGGCGACCTACTTTTCTTTGCTTCGCCAAAGAAACGTAGGCAAAAGAAAGGCGACCCGCAGTCTGGGACCCTGCGCTTC
>JAQGMQ010000403.1 GCA_028292305.1 Rhodoferax sp. | reverse complement strand
ACGGATCGCCCATGTCCTTCATCACCAGTTTGCAAAACAGCCTGCCGGCCTGGCTGCTGCATGTGCTCCAGTTGGCCTTGTGGCTGGTGTTGCTGACGGCGTTGTTCGCGCCGCTGGAACGCTGGTTCGCGTTGCATCCCGGCAAGCTGCTGCGCCGCCAGATCGGCATGGACGTGGGCTACTACTTCCTCAGCAGCCTGCTGCCGGCCGCGCTGCTCAGCCTGCCCGTGGCGCTGATGGCCACTGCCGGCCAGGCCCTGATGCCGGCGGCCTGGCGCCAGGCACTGCAGGCACTGCCCTGGTGGGCGCTGCTGCTGGCCGGCATCGTGCTGGCCGACTTTGGCGCGTATTGGGGGCACCGCCTGTGCCATGAGATTCCCTGGCTCTGGCGCTTCCACGCCATCCACCACAGCGCGGAACACATGGACTTCATGGTCAACACCCGCGCGCACCCGGTGGACATGGTGGTCGTGCGCATGTTCGCACTGGCGCCGGTTACGCTGCTGGGCCTGGGTGGGGCCAATGCGCAAGGCAGCCTGCTGCCGGCCGTCATCACCATCGTGGCCGCCATGTCAGGCTTCTTCGTGCATGCCAACCTGCGTTGCCGCTTGGGCGCGTTGGAATGGCTGGTCACCAGCCCGGCGTTTCACCACTGGCACCACAGCCGCGTGGAGCACATCAACCGCAACTACGCCGCCACGTTTCCCTGGATCGATCGGATCTTCGGCACCCACCATCTGCCGGCCGAATGGCCCTCGCAGTACGGCTTGGCCGAACCGGGGCCGACCACCCTGGCCACCCAGTTGATCGGGCCGTTCGGTTTCGCCCCCGGCCGCATTGCCGATGCGGCTGCGATCCACGCTGCCGATGCGGCGCAGGTGCATCAGAGCCGGTGACGCGCTGAAGCAGCCCCCGGATGAACCGCACGGGCTCAGTAGCCGTGCAGCGCGTCCACCGGAAACAGCCCGGCCTTCACGTCGGCCACATAACGCTGCACCGCGGCCTGCACCGACGGGCTGCCGTCCATGAAGTTGCGCACGAACTTCGGCTTCTTGCCCGCGGTCAGATCCAGCATGTCGTGCAGCACCAGCACCTGGCCGCTGCAGGCCACGCCCGCGCCGATGCCGATCACCGGGATCGGCAGGCTGGCCGTGATCTCGCTCGCGAGCGACGACGGTATCAGCTCCAGCACCAGCATGGCCGCGCCCGCATCGGCCAGCTCGGTGGCGTGCCGCTTCAAGGTGGCCGCGGCCGCGTCGCCCCGGCCCTGGATGCGGTAGCCACCGAGCGCATGCACCGACTGCGGCGTGAGACCGAGATGCGCACACACCGGGACGCCGCGTTCGACGATGAAACGCACGGTGTCGGCCGTCCAGCCCCCGCCTTCGAGCTTCACCATGTGGGCACCGGCCTGCATCAGGGCGGTGGCGCTGTCCAGGGCCTGCTCTTTCGAGGTCTGGTAGCTGCCGAAAGGCAGGTCGCCCACCACCCAGGCGCTGCGGTTGCCGCGCGCCACGTTTTGCGTGTGGTAGACCATCTGCGCCAGCGTCACCGGCACCGTGCTGGATTGGCCTTGCAGCACCATGCCGAGCGAGTCGCCGGCCAGCAGGCAGTCGACGCCGGCTGCATCGAGCAGGCTGGCGAAGCTTGCGTCGTAGCAGGTGAGCATGGTGATTTTTTCACCGGCGGCATGCATCTCGCGCAGGCGGTGCAGGGTCAGCGGCTTGCGCAGGGGTGGGGTCGCGTTCATGTCGTTCATGGCGTTCATGGCCGTGCCCTCAGGCTTTCGACAAGGCCTTCAGCGCCAGCTTGATGCCTTCGGTGACCGTGGCGTCGGCGGGCAGCGCCTTCAGCGCCAGCGCCGCTTCCTTGTCGCTGTAGCCCAGCGCGATCAGTGCCTGCAGGATATCCACCTGCGCATCACTGCTGACGCCGGTGTGCGGGCCGATGTCGGCGCCGAGCTTGCCCTTGAGTTCGAGCAGCAGGCGTTCGGCCGTCTTCTTGCCGATGCCCGGCACCTTGATGAGCCGGCCTGGCTCCTGCAGCGTGATGGCCTGCGCCAGATCGGCCACGCCCATGCCCGAGAGCACGCTCAGCGCGGTGCGCGGGCCCACGCCGGAAATCTTGATCAGCTGGCGAAACGCCTCGCGCTCGCCGGGGGTGGCAAAGCCGTACAGAATCTGCGCGTCCTCACGTACCACGAAGTGTGTGAGCAGCGTGACCTTCTCGCCCAGGTTGGGCAGGTTGTAGAAGGTGCTCATCGGCACATCCACCTGGTAGCCCACGCCGTGGCAGTCGATCAGCAGTTGCGGTGGGTTCTTCTCGGCCAGCAGGCCCTGGAGTCGTCCGATCATGGGAGGCCCGGTGTTTAAAAACCGGATTGTCCATGACGCCAGGGTCGCAGCCGCGCCCCCTGCTCGGTTCGCGCCGGCGTTTCAGCCAGGCGTGTCGGCGTCGCCCGTGTCTTGCGCCCATTCCAGGCCCTGCGACAGACCCTCGAAGCGGTTGTCGGACCAATAGCCGATGGCGGCCAGCAGCAGCATCGCGGCGATCACCAGGAGTTTGGGCCAGTCGAGCCCGGTGCTGCCGTCGGCAACAAGCAAGCCGCGGGCTTTGCTGGAAATGGGGGTTCTGGACATTGGCGGTTCCCGGCGGTGGCGGATGGCAGGCCACGCGGAGCACGCGGCCGAAGTCGCTACTGTGCGGGGCGCGGGTTGCCGAAGCATTTCACCAGTTGGCGACTTTGTTTCGTTTGTTTCAAGGCGGCGGCACCACCCGGGTGCCAGCGTTGGCCGGCTGACCTCAGTCGCGGCGCTGGCGGCTGGGTAGCCGCAGCTGCGCCTGCACGGCCTGCAGCAATTCGGCGCGCCGGTAGGGTTTGACCAAGTGGGCGTCGGCACCCAGGCTCTGGCCCATTTCGACGTCGGCCTGCTCGGCCTTGGCCGTGAGCACGATGATGGGCACCGCCGCCGTGACTGGGTCGGCGCGCAGCAGGCGGATCAGGCCGTAGCCGTCCAGCACCGGCATCATCACGTCGGTGAGCACCAGATCGGGCGGCGCGTTGCGGGCCTGCTCAAAGGCCTCTTGCCCGTCGCTGGCCAGTTGCACCTCGAAGCCTTCCATCTCCAGCATCATCTGCAGGTTTTCGCGCAACGAAGGCTCGTCTTCGGCGATGAGGATCTTCATTGGGGACTTTCGGCGAACGGTGGCATGGCAGGCGGCGGAGGCAAGGTTGCCAATGGTAGCGGCGAAGGCCCGCCGGCCGTCCACAAGGGCAATACCACCGTGAAGCAACTGCCCTGGCCCACGGCGCTGCTCACGCTGATGCGGCCCTTGTGGCAGGCCACGGCCTCCTTGACGATGGACAGCCCGAGCCCGGTGCCGACGATCGGCCCCACGTTGCTGGCGCGGTAGAAGCTTTGGAACAGGCTGGCCTGGTCCTGCTCGGGAATGCCGATGCCCTGGTCGGCCACGCAGAACAGCAGTTGGCCCTCGGCCTCGCGCGCCGAAAAACGCAGCACGCCGCCGTCGGGCGAATACTTGACGGCGTTGGACAGCAGGTTGCCCACGATCTTCCGGATCAGCGCCTCGTCAAGCAGGTAATGGCGGCCCCCGGGCGGCAGTTCGACCTGCCAGGTGACGCGGTCGCAGTGCACCCCCATCACGCTGCGCAGCTCGTCCAGCAGCACCGCGCAGAAGTCGGCCAAATCGACCGGAACGGGCTTGCATTCGAGCGGCTCGGCCTGCGCATGGCCGATGGCCTGCACGTGTTCGAGCATGCGCGTCATGCGGTCGACGGCGTCTTCGATCTTGGTCCAGGCCAGGCGTTTTTTGTCGGCGGGCAAGCGGTCTTCGTAGTGCCGCAGCAGTTCGACCGAGCCGTGGATGATGGCCAGCGGCGTGCGGAATTCATGCGATGTCATCGAGATGAAGCGCGACTTGGTCTCGTTCAGCTCCACCTGTTTCTGCAGCGTGATGCGCTGGGCCTGCTCGGCTTCGACGCGGGCCGTGGCGTCCACCACGAACAGCAGCGTGGCGTCGGCCTTTTCCCATTCGATCTTGACGGCCGACAGATCGAGCCAGCGCACCTGGCCGGCCCGCGTGATGATCCGAAAGCTGAAATGCGGCTCGACTGGCTCGCCGCGCAGCCGGCGCCGGTGCCGCTGCACCATGGTCAGGGCGTCGTCGGGATGCAGCGTCCGGGTGAACGGCTGCGACAACAGGTAGTCGAGCGGATGGCCGACGATGCGGGCCAGCCGCGGGTTGCCGAACACCATGCGTTCGTCCTGCACCACGACCACGCCCACCCCGGCGTTTTCGATCACCGTGCGGTAACGTTCCTCGGACTTGTGCAGCGCGTCGATCGCCTGGTAGCGCTCGATGGCGCTGCTGAAATGGTTGGCCACGAAAGCCAGCACGTCGGCATCGGAATCGGTGTAGTGCACGCCTTCGGCATAACTCTGGATCACCAGCGCCCCGCCTATCGCGCCGCGCAGCTGCATCGGCACGCCGAGCCAGGTCACGAAGCTCAGGTCGCCGGTGGCTTCGGTGATCTCGCCGCTGGCCTGCAGCCGCCGGAACCGCGCGGCGTCGATCAGCTGCGGCCGCTCGGTGCGCAACACGAATTCGGTCAACCCGCGGCGCAGCGGCACGTGGTCGGCCTGCATCACGTCGCCGTCGCGTTCATCGACGTAATAGGGGAAGTTCAGCGTCTGCCGCTCGGCGTTGTAGAGGCAGATGTAGCAGTTCTTGGCGTAGAGCAATTCGCCGAGCAACTGGTGGCCGGTCTGCAGGAAATCATAGAACGACAGGCCCGCCGCAGCGCGTTCGGCGATGCGGTAGAACACGCGTTGCAACGACTCGGACTTCTTCTGCTCCGCGGCCTCGGCCTCGAGTTCGCGGGTGCGCTGGGCCAGCCACGCATCGGCCGAAGCGCGTTGCGCCTGGTGTCGCGCCTGCAGGGCCTCGTGCTCGGCCTGCAGATCCTCGTACTGCCGCTGCAGTTGCGCCAGCTGGGCGGGCAGATGGGGGGCGCTGTCCATGGCTTTTCCGGGTTTGGGTAAGTGGGCGAGGGCCTCGCAACGAGGACCCGCAACATTAACACCGCGCGACGGGCCGCGCGAGACAAACTGCCGCCCGGGCGGCGCAGGCGACAATAGCGCCATGATCGTTCGCCACACCTTTTCGCCACCCAACAACACCCGGCTCGACCACCTCTGCGGGCCGATGGACAGCCACCTGCGCACGATCGAGGCCGCCCTGGAAGTCAGCATCGCGCACCGGCACGAGCAGTTCAAGGTCGACGGCCCGAAGCCGCGCGCCCAGAAGGCGGTCGAGATGCTGCAGGCGCTTTATGAAATCGCGGCGCGGCCGGTCACGCCCGACACGGTGCAACTGATGCTGGCGGGCGACGAAAAAATGGTGGGCAACGACGGCGACCCGACGCTGCAGACCCGCCGCGGCGACCTGCGCGCGCGCACGCCGAACCAGGCCGCCTACCTCGACGCGATCCAGGCCCACGACATCTGCTTCGGCATCGGCCCGGCCGGCACCGGCAAGACCTACCTGGCCGTGGCCTGCGCCGTGGACGCGCTGGAGCGCAGCGCCGTGCAGCGCATCGTGCTGACCCGCCCCGCCGTCGAGGCTGGCGAACGCCTGGGCTTTTTGCCTGGCGACCTGAACCAGAAGATCGACCCCTACCTGCGGCCACTGTACGACGCGCTGTACGACCTGATGGGTGCCGACAAGGTGCAGAAAGCCTTCGAGCGCAACGCCCTGGAAGTGGCCCCGCTGGCCTTCATGCGCGGGCGCACCCTGAACAACGCCTTCGTGATCCTCGACGAAGCCCAGAACACCACGCCCGAGCAGATGAAGATGTTCCTGACGCGCATCGGCTTCGGGGCCAAGGCCGTCATCACCGGCGACGTGAGCCAGATCGACCTGCCCAAAAGCCAGCTCAGCGGCCTGATCGACGCCGAGCGGGTGCTGAAGCGCACCAAGGGCATCGCGATCTGCCGCTTCACCAGCGCCGACGTGGTGCGCCACCCCCTGGTGGCGCGCATCGTGGACGCCTACGACACCCGCGGCCGCTCCGATCTTGAAGGCAGCGACCGTGTGGCCGCATTCGAAGGCGCGGCGGACGTGGCCCGCCCACGCGCCAAACGCAAGCTGGCATGACGGTGGCGTTCGCCGTTTTGACAGCCACCGCCCGCCGCATCGCAACCAATCGCCCCGGAGTTCGACTTGGCCCTTAACCAGCTGCAACTTTCCCTGCAATTCGGCAAGCTCGCGCAGGCCGAGCCGCACCGCGCGGCGCTGCCCCGTGCCCAGGTGGCGCGCTGGATTCGCCACGCGCTGGAGGCCGATGCCGAGATCACCGTGCGCATCGTCGACGCCGAAGAGGGCCAGACGCTGAACCGCGACTACCGCCAGAAGGACTACGCCACCAATGTGCTGACCTTCGACTACACCCAGGAGCCGGTAGTGACCGCCGACCTGGTGCTGTGCGCGCCGGTGGTGGCCAAGGAAGCCCAGGACAACGGCAAAACCCTGCAGGCCCACTATGCCCACCTGCTCGTGCACGGCACGCTGCACGCCCAGGGCTACGACCACGAAACCAGCGACGAAGAAGCCGAAGCCATGGAATCGAGGGAAATCGAGATCCTGGCCGGGCTGGGTTTTGCAAATCCTTACGCGGAAAAATGACGAAGTTTGCATAGCCAGCGGTTTGTTGCGTCGTTTACTTCCCGACGCAAGCGTACAAGGCGAAAATCGAGCCCATCATGAAAACGTTCACACCGCCCCTGCTGCTTGCCCTTTCCATTGTTGCCATGCCCCTGGCTGCACAGGCGCAGGAGGTTTCCGCCAGACCGGTCTCCCTGCAAGCCCAAGCCACCATGCCCGGCAAATCAGGCACGGTGAAGCTGGTCAACGGCAACGTGAGCGTGGTCCCCGCCGAAGGCGCCAGGCGCGCGCTCAAGCCCGGTGATGCCGTGGCCGTCACCGACCAGGTGGTGACCGGGCCGGACAGCGCCGCCAGCGTGGTGCTGCGCGACGGCACCACCCTGATGCTCGGGCCGGACAGCCAGCTCGAGATCAAGGGCTTCACCTATGACGCCACGAAACAGGAAGGCAACGTCATCCTGTCGATGCTGCGCGGCACGATGCGCATGATCACCGGCCTGATCGGCAAGGCCCACCCCGAAGCCGTGAAGATCAACACCCCGACCTCGCTGATCGGCGTGCTGGGCACCGACTTCATCGTCAAGGCAGAAGGGTCGATCTGATGCCCGGTTGGCGCGGCCTGGCGCTGGTTTGTACGGCTGCCGTCGCGCTGCTGGCTGGCTGCGCCGCCCCGCCCCGTGTGGAAGTGGTGCTGCTGCCGCAGGAAGACGGCAGCAGCTCGGCGGTGCAGGTGACCTCGGGCGCGGCCACACAGAAGCTGGCGCATCCGTACCAGCGCTTCGTCGCCACGACAGGCCAGCGGCCGAAGGTCGACGACGCAGACCCGGCACAAATCGCGCAGGCCTACAAACCGATTTTCGACGTGCGTCCGCCCAAGCCGCAACGCTTCGTGGTGTATTTCAACCGCGCCGAAGCCGGGCTCACCGCCGAGTCGCAGGCCAGTTTCATCCACATTTTCGAATCGGCGGCCCAGCACCCAGGCGCCGACATCATCGTCACCGGCCACACCGACACGGTGGGCGACGTGCAGAGCAACGACCAGTTGTCGCTGCAACGCGCGGAGCTGGTGCGCACCATGCTGATGCAAAGCCAGCTTTTCGTGATGCACCAGGTGCCGCTGCAGCGCATCGAAGTGGTGGGCCGTGGCAAACGCAGCCTGGCCATACCCACCGCGGACGACGTCGACGAGCCGCGCAACCGCCGGGTCGAGATTCTGCTGCGCTGAATCGGCGCGGCGCGCCGCTCCTTACTTCTTCTTGCCCCAGGTGTAGAGCTGGGT
>JAQGMQ010000334.1 GCA_028292305.1 Rhodoferax sp. | reverse complement strand
GGGAGAGGGAGTAAGACCGGGGTAGCAAGCGCAGCGACGCGTCCGGCATCCGGCTCCCTGCCCTCTCCCCACCCCCTTCTAAATGCGCAGCGAAGCGCAGGGCGCAGTTAGTGGGGGCGCTTTCTTTTCGTGAGGTTTCTTGTGCGCACAAGAAATTTCACTCGCCCGCCGGTGCGACTACCGGCCAGCCGCGTCAACAGACGTTGACAAATCAACCAGACATGACCCCCTAAACCAGGCCCTTCGACAGGCCCAAGAAGAACGGAGTCAGGTGCAGCGGGCACCTTCCAGACGCGAAACCACCAAACGTCAAGCCCCACCAATCCCCTCCAACAAAGCCATCAAATTCCGCGCATTCCTTTGCCCCTGGTCCTCCATATTGTTGTTGAACACCACCTGCACCACCTTCACCTTCCGCGCCATCTCGATAATCGCCGGCGTCAAACCCCGCCAGCTCCTCCTCCGAATAGTCATAGTTGAACCGGTCCGAAGCCGCACTCAGCCACTTCTGGCCCCAGGTCGCGTCATTGCGCCCGGGCAGCCGCAAGATGGCCAGCTCGTCGCTGGTCTGTTCCCACACCGTCGGCACGCTGTTCCTGAAGCCCTGTGGCCCGTCCACCACCACATGCACCACGCCGAGCTCGCGCTCGAAATCGAGCGTCGACTTCACCACCTCGGCACGTTCGAACCACGACTGGTGGCGGAACTCGACCGCCAGCAGGTGCCCGGCCATGCGCTCCCCACATTCGCGCACATGGGCTTGGCCGGCGCGGTTGCGCAGCACCCAGGGCGCGAACTGGAAGTGCACGGCTTTCAGCTTGCCGGCCTGCTTCAGCGGCGCGAGGGCTTCGATGAAGCGGCGCCAGAGCTCGTCGATCAATTCGTGGGCAGATCGCGGTAGTAGAAGAGGTTGCGGGACACCGCGCGCGCCAAGGCCATTCCCATGCCGACCAACTACACCGGCTTCGTGGCCGCCAGCGACGCCGACTACCAGTCGGTGCTGGACGCCTCCATCGCCGTGGGGCGCATCGCGAAGAAGCCCTGAGCCGACCGGCTGGCGCGCGGGCCGGCCGAAGTCAGCCGCGGTTGACGTCGATCCGGAACTCGGTTTTGTCGCCTTCCTTCGCCGCCACCGCCACCTTGCCGCCGTGCGCCTGCACGATCTGCTGCACGATGTACAGGCCCAGCCCCAGGCCTTCGGCGCGGGCCGAAGTGCGGCCGCCGCGGCGGAACGGGTCGAAGATCCAGGGCAGCACCTCGGGCGGGATGGTGCCGCCGTTGGTCACGGTCAGCGTCACGGCGTCCGCCGCCGACCCGTCGACGCGGATGTCGATGGGCGCGTCGGCCTGCCCGTGGTGCAGCGCGTTGCCGATCAGGTTCGACACCACCTGCACCCAGCGGTCTTCATCCCATTGGCCCTGCAGCTCGCCCTGCAGCGCCACCTGGATCGCATGCTCGGGGAACTGGCTGCGGTAGTCGGTGGCCACGCGTTCCACCAACTGGCCCAGGTCGAACGGCTGGCGGCGGATGGGGATGCCGCCCATCAGCCGGGCGCGGCTGATGTCGAGCACGTCCTCGATCATCCGGCCCATCCAGTGGCCGCTCTTGATGAGGCGCGCGCCGACCTTCTGCACCGACTCGTCGGGCCGGCGCGCCAGCACCTGGGCGGCCATCATCATCGCCGAGAGCGGGCCACGCAGGTCGTGGCCCAGCACGGCGGTGAACATCTCGTGCAGGCGCAGGGTTTCGGTGCGCTCTTCCAGGTTCCGGGCCAGCTGCAGCTTTTGCCGGTGCAGCTGGAAGAACACGTCGGCCTTGCTCTTGAGGATGTGGGCCTCGATGGGCTTGAACAGGAAGTCGACCGCGCCGCTGTCGTAGCCCTTGAACAGGCGCTGCTGGTCGCGCGCACCGGCGGTGACGAAGATGATGGGCACATGCCGCGTGCGTTCGCTGCCGCGCATCAGCTCGGCCAGCTCGAAGCCGTCCATCTCGGGCATCTGCACATCGAGCAGCGCCAGCGCCACGTCGTGCACCAGCAGCAGCTCCAGCGCTTCACGGGCCGAATGCGCGATCAGCAGTTCGACGTCGTCGCGGCGCAGCAGGGCCGACAGCGCGAGCAGGTTTTCCTGCAGGTCGTCGACCAGCAGGCATTTCACCTTGTCGATTTTTTCGGTGGCCGGGGCCGGGGCGGGATCGGGGCGCTCGGCAGGGAGACCTTGCGCATAGGGTTCATGGATCACTGGGTCTCTCCCGGTTTTTGTTCGTCGCGCTGAAGGTTCAGCTTGTGCAGCAGTGCCACCATCTCTGGGAGCGGCAATACGTGGTCCACCGGGCCGGTGTCCAGCGCCGACTGCGGCATCAGGGCCACCTGGGCCGTGGCCGGGTCCTGCACCACGGTGATGCCGCCCGCGCGCCGCACCGAGGCCAGGCCGGCCGCGCCGTCCTGGTTGCCGCCGGTGAGCACGATGCCCATGAGTCTGTCGCCGTACACGTCGGCCGCCGATTCGAACAACACGTCGATCGACGGGCGCGAGTAGTGCACCGGCTCGTCCACCGACAGCGCCAGTTGCGGCTCGGGCCCGGCGTCCACCAGCAGGTGGTAGTCGGGCGGCGCAAAGTAGACCGTGCCGTTGGCCACGCGTTCCTTGTCCTGCGCCTCGGTGACGCGCAAGGCGCAGCGTTGGCGGAAGATCTCGACCAGCAGGCTCGGCCGGTCGCGCGGCAGGTGCAGCACCACGAACACCGCCGCAGCCAGCCCCGCCGGCAGCGCGGGCAGCAGCGCCATCAGCGCCTCCACACCGCCGGCCGAGGCGCCGATGACGATGGCCTCCACGGGGCCTTTCAGCAGCGCCGGCGCCAGGGTTTGCAGGGTCATCACGCGGCCCTCTTCTGGAACACGCGCTCTTCGCGCACGAAGTCGTCGAAGTCGTCGGCGCAGGCCGAAAACCGCAGCGATTCCTTCGAGCCCAGGCCCACGAACCCCTTGCGGCACAGGGCGTCGCGGAACAGCGTCAGCGCGCGGTCCTGCAAGGCGCGGTCGAAGTAGATCAGCACGTTGCGGCACGACACCAGGTGCACTTCGGCGAACACGCTGTCGGTGGCCAGGCTGTGGTCGGAGAACACGATGTGTTCGCGCAGCGTCTTGTCGAACACGGCCCGCCCGTAGGCTGCCGTGTAGTAGTCCGACAGTGAATTGCGCGCGCCCGATTTCTGGTGGTTGGTGGTGAACAGCGCGATGCGGTCCAGCTCGTAGATGCCGGCCTCGGCCCGCTTCAGCGCATGCGGGTTGATGTCGGTGGCATAGATCAGCGTGCGCTGCAGCAGGTTTTCCTCGCGCAGCAGGATCGCCAGCGAATACACCTCTTCCCCCGCGCTGCAGCCGGCCACCCAGATCTTCAGCGACGGATAGGTGCGCAGCAGCGGCACCACTTCGCGGCGCAGCGCCAGGAAGTAGCCCGGGTCGCGAAACATCTCGCTGACCTGCACGGTGAGGTAGTCGA
>JAQGMQ010000254.1 GCA_028292305.1 Rhodoferax sp. | reverse complement strand
AAAGGCGACCCGCAGTCTGGGACCCTGCGCTGCGCTGCGGGCAAACCTGCGCTGGCGGGTGTCGGCGGGGGTCTGGCTAAACTCGCTGCGCTCAAACAACGCCAGCCCTGATCCCGCCGCCCCCCACCACCGCAGGCCCAGCCAGGACGGGTGGGGGTCCGGGGCAAATACCGCCGTCGCTGCGCTGGGCAACAGCCAACAGCCGAACAGCCGCCAGCCGCGGTGACCGGCACCCCTGCCTTGTCCCCTCTCCCGCACGCGGGAGAGGGAGTAATACCAAGGTAGCAAGCGCAGCGACGCGTCCGGTATCCGGCACCCGGTCCCCTCCCCACCCCCTCTAAATGCGCCGAGGAGCGGAGGGTTTGGCGGATCAGGGCTGGCGTTGTTTGAGCGCAGCGAGTTTAGCCAGACCCCGCCAAACGCGAGCACCACAGGCTCCCGCAGCGAAGCGCAGGGCGCAGTTAGTGGGGGCGCTTTCTTTGGGGCCCGTTTCTTGTGCGCACAAGAAAGGGGTCTCGCCCGCCGGGCGAGACCGGCCAGCCGCGTCAACACACGTTGACAAATCAATCAGCCATGCCGACCCGAACCAGGCCCTTCGACAGGCTCAGGACGAACGGGGAGACCAGCAAGCCCCCAGCCTCAGGGCAAACGGACAAGGCAATGCGTCCACAACCGCAGCCCCTCCGCCTGTGATCCCGCCTCCATCCACCAAATCCCCCCACGGCATCGTTTTTGCTTATGCTCCACCATCCAGCCACGACGCATCCCCCATGACCAAACGCCACTTCCTGAAGTCTTCCCTTCCCCTGCTGGCCGCCGCCGCGCTCTCACCGTTCGCCCCCGCGTTCGCCCAGACCACCCCCATCAAGTTCCAGCTCGACTGGCGCTTCGAAGGCCCGGCGGCGTTGTTCCTCACACCGGCGGCCAAGGGTTACTTCAAGGACGCCAAGCTCGACGTGAGCATCGACGCCGGCAACGGCTCGGGCGGCACGGTGACGCGGGTGGCCTCGGGCGCCTACGACATGGGTTTCGCCGACATGGCGGCGCTGATGGAGTTCCACGCCAACAACCCCGACGCACCCAACAAACCGGTGGCGGTGATGATGGTCTACAACGACACGCCGGCCTCGGTCATGGCGCTGAAGAAGTCGGGCATCAAGAAGCCGGCCGACCTGAACAACAAGAAACTCGGCGCCCCGGTGTTCGACGCGGGCCGGCGCGCGTTCCCGATCTTCGCCAAGGCCAACGCCATCAACGGCGTGCAGTGGACGGCCATGGACCCGCCGCTGCGCGAGACCATGCTGATCCGCGGTGATGTGGACGCCATCACCGGCTTCACCTTCACCTCGCTGTTGAACCTGGAAGCCCGCGGCACCAAGGCCGAAGACGTGGTGGTGCTGCCCTACCCCGACTTCGGCGTGAAGCTGTACGGCAACGCCATCATCGCCTCGCCAAAGATGATCAAGGAAAATCCGGCTGCGGTGAAGGCCTTCCTCAAGGCCTTTGCCAAGGGCGCAAAAGACGTGTTCGCCAAGCCGGCCGCCGCCATCGAAGACGTGAAGGCGCGCGACGGCATCATCAACAGCGCCATGGAAACACGCCGTCTGAACATGGCCATCGACACCGTGATCAACAGCCCCAACGCGCATGCCGAAGGCTTCGGCAATGTGAACGGCCCGCGGCTCACCCTGATGGCGTCGCAGGTGTCGGACGCGTTCAACACCAAGACGCGGGTGAACCCGGATGCGGTGTGGAACGGCAGCATGCTGCCGACGGCGGCCGAGCTCAACATTCTCCCGCCCGTCAAGAAGTGACTGCAGCCAGTTTTGTAGAGTTCCGCGACGTCTGGCTCGCCTACAACGACGAGCTTCTCGCGCAGAACCATTTTGCGGTGGAGGCCATCGACCTGCAGGTGCGACAGGGCGAGTTCATTGCCATCGTCGGGCCTTCGGGCTGCGGCAAGTCGACCTTCATGAAGCTCACCACCGGCCTCAAGATGCCGTCGATGGGCAAGATCCTGATCGACGGCCTGCCGGTCACCGGGCCGCTGAAGATATCGGGCATGGCCTTCCAGGCGCCGTCGCTGCTGCCCTGGCGCAGCACGGTCGACAACGTGCTGCTGCCGCTGGAGATCGTCGAGCCCTACCGCAGCAGCTTCAAGGCCAAGCGCAAGGAATACGAGGAGCGCGCACGCAAGCTGCTGCAGAAGGTGGGCCTCGGCGGTTATGAGGACAAGTTTCCGTGGCAGCTGTCGGGCGGCATGCAG
The DNA here is from genome assembly GCA_028292305.1 of Rhodoferax sp. Lineage (GTDB taxonomy): Bacteria > Pseudomonadota > Gammaproteobacteria > Burkholderiales > Burkholderiaceae_C > Rhodoferax_B. Next base: position 888 of record JAQGMQ010000254.1, on the reverse strand, counting down.
CAGCGCGCCAGCATCTGCCGCGCGCTGATCCACGAGCCGAAGATGCTGCTGCTCGACGAGCCCTTCGGCGCGCTCGACGCCTTCACCCGCGAAGAGCTGTGGTGCATCCTGCGCGACCTGTGGACCGAGCAGCGCTTCAACGTGATCCTGGTCACCCACGACCTGCGCGAAAGCGTGTTCCTGGCCGACACGGTGTATGTGATGAGCAAGAGCCCGGGCCGCATCAGTGTGCGCCGCGAGATCGACCTGCCGCGCCCGCGTGAGCTGGCGCTGACCTACACCAGGGAATTTACCGACATCGTGCTCGAATTGCGCGGCCATATCGGCTCCATTCGCAAGACCAGCCCGGTGCTTGGGGGCCAGCCATGATGCACAGGAAAACCGTCGAAGCCTGGTCGCCCTGGATTCTGCTCGTCGCCGTGATCGTGGTGTGGCAGGTGGTGTGCTCGGCGTTCGAGGTGTCGGAGTTCATCTTCCCCAGCCCCTGGCGCATCTGGACGCAGTTCCTCGAATTCAAGGCCATCATCGCCGGCCATGCCTGGCGCACCTTTTGGGTGACCATGGTCGGCTTCGGCCTGGCCATCGTGGTGGGCGTGCTGCTGGGCTTCGTCATCGGCAGTTCGCGCCTGGCCTATGCGGCCGTGTACCCGCTGATGACGGCCTTCAACGCGCTGCCCAAGGCCGCCTTCGTGCCGATCCTGGTGGTGTGGTTCGGCATCGGCGCGGGGCCAGCCATCCTCACGGCATTCTTGATCTCGTTCTTTCCGATCATGGTCAACATCGCCACCGGCCTGGCCACGCTCGAGCCCGAGCTCGAAGACGTGTTGCGTGTGTTGGGCGCCAAACGCTGGGACGAGCTGATGAAGGTCGGCCTGCCGCGCTCCATGC
>JAQGMQ010000241.1 GCA_028292305.1 Rhodoferax sp. | reverse complement strand
GGTGTCTTCGGCCGCCTTGACGTTGCCGGTGGTCGCCATCAGCGGGCCGAGTATGGCGCCCACGTCGCCCTTGAAAACCTCTTTCGGCACCAGCGGGCCGTAAGGCCCAAAACGGTAGAACAGGTCGGGCAGCAACACCAGAAAGCCCGCGTCCGCGAGCTGCTGCGCCATGTCGACCGCTGCCGGCCGGATGCCACCCGCGTCGGCATAGAAGATCACCGCCGGCCAAGGCCCGGCGCCGGCGGGCGACAGGACGTGCGCGCGGCAGGCTCCGTCGCGGGTGTGGATCACTACTGGTTCCTGGCTCATGATTTCCCTTGGTTCCGAGGTGGCGGAGCCATCTTTGGCAACGGCTGCTTTCGACCAACTGTAGCCGCTGCCGGCCACCTGCCGGCACACCGCGCGCGCCGTAGTCGCCTGTTCCCCTGCGCTGCGATTCAAGCGCCCGCGGCGTGGCGTCGCCTTGTGCTGACATGGGGGCGCCAAACAAGCGCACGGCGGACACGTAGGAGGCGGCGCTGGAACTGCGTGGCGACGAACTGCGCGCGGCGGGTCGGATGTGGTAACCAGTTGTTGCACCGCGGCAACGTTCGACAGGCTGATTCGGCCTTAACCATGGGCATTTATCGCAATACAAAATCTGTATATCTACCTGCGTACACAAAGGGTTTTCCCTTGATAGAATTTCTGTTTTCAGCGCACCAGGCCCGATCCGGGCTTTTTCCGCAGCAGCGCTGGCACCGCCCCCGCGCTCGTTTTTTCTTTCAATCGCTTCAGCCGGCGTCCGCTGTCTGGGGCACGGAATGCACATGACCACCACCGCCACCCACACCGATTCGACGACCAAATGCGCGCTCGTTCCAGAGCAAAAATACCTGAGCTTCCGCCTCGGCTCGGAGGAGTACGGCATCGACATCCTGCGGGTGCAGGAGATCCGCGGTTATGCCGAACCCACGAAGCTGGCCAACGCGCCGGCCTTCATCCTCGGCGTGCTGAATCTGCGCGGCGAGATCGTGCCCATCATCGACATGCGGATCAAGTTCGGCCTGGAACATGTGCCCTACGACAACGTGACGGTGACCATCGTCCTCATCATCGGCAACCGCATGATGGGTGTGGTGGTGGACTCGGTCTCCGACGTATTGCAGTTCACCCCCGACCAGATTCGGCCCGCGCCGGAGATGGGCGAATCGATGGCCGATTCGCACATCACCGGCCTCGGCACGGTGACCGACGGCCAGTCCGAACGCATGCTGATCCTGCTCGACATCGAGCAGCTGATGTGCAGCGCCGAGATGGGCCTGGTGCCCGCCACCGCCTGACCTGCCCACACTCGTTCCACCAGAGGCAAACATGAACTTCCAAGATCTCAAAATCAGCACCCGGCTGTCCTTCGGCATCGTGCTCGCGGCGGCTTTGCTGGCCGTCATGGTGTGGATCGGCATTGCCAACATGGCCATGATCCAGGGCGCGTTGAACGCGGCGGTGAAGGACCAGTCGCCCAAGATCGTCGCCGTCAAGGAGATCAAGGACAACCTGCGGATCAGGGCGATCCTGGCGCGCAACATCGCCCTGGAAGACAACGATGCCGTCAACAAGAAGACGGTGGAACGCATGGCGCAGACGCGCGCCGACTACGAGAAATTGATCAAGCCGCTGCAGACATCGGTCACCAGCGTCGAAGGCAAGGCCGCGCTCGCCAAGATGGAGACGATGATCGCCGCGCTGCGCGAGCCCACCGACAAGGTGACCGAATTCGGCCTGGCCGACAAGAATGCCGAAGCCAACCAGGCCTTGAAAGTACTGTCGCCGCTGGTCACCGCCGCGGTGGACGCGGCCGATGCCTTTGCCGACAGCCAGGTCAAGCTGGGCGAAGCGAACCAGGCCAAGGCCGAGGCTGCGTATGCGTCGGCGCAGGTCATGTTGATTGGCGTGGGCCTGGTCGCCATTGCCGTGCTGGCCTTCCTGGGCATGCTGCTGGTGCGTTCCATCACCCGCCCGCTGAACCAGGCCGTGGAAGTGTCGCGCGCCGTGGCCGCCGGTGACTTGAGCCTCGACTTCCATGCCGAAGGCAACAACGAAACCTCGCAGTTGCTTATGGCGCTGAAGGCCATGCAGACCAGCCTGGCCAGCGTGGTGGGCAACGTGCGCCAGAACGCCGAAGGCGTGGCCACGGCCAGCGCGCAGATCTCGCAGGGCAACAACGACCTGTCGGCCCGCACCGAGCAGCAGGCCAGCGCACTGGAGGAAACCGCGGCCTCGATGGAGGAGCTGTCGAGCACCGTCAAGCAGAACGCCGACAACGCCCGCCAGGCCAACCAGCTGGCGCAGAGCGCGTCCACGGTGGCCATCCAGGGCGGCGAAGTGGTGGGCCGCGTGGTCGAGACCATGAAGGGCATCAACGACAGCAGCAAGAAGATCGCCGACATCATCAGCGTGATCGACGGCATCGCCTTCCAGACCAACATCCTCGCGTTGAACGCCGCGGTGGAAGCGGCACGCGCCGGCGAACAGGGCCGCGGTTTTGCCGTGGTGGCGAGTGAAGTGCGCAGCCTGGCGCAGCGCAGTGCCGAAGCCGCCAAGGAGATCAAGAACCTGATCTCGGCCAGCGTGGAGCGCGTGGACCAGGGCACGGCGCTGGTCGACCAGGCGGGTGTGACGATGCACGAAGTGGTGACGTCGATCCGCCGCGTGACCGACATCATGGGCGAGATCAGCGCGGCCAGCTCGGAGCAGTCGGCCGGCGTCAGCCAGGTCGGCGAAGCCGTCACGCAGATGGACCAGGCCACGCAGCAGAACGCGGCGCTGGTGGAAGAAAGCGCCGCCGCGGCCGACAGCCTGTCGACCCAGGCCCAGCACCTGGTGCAGGCCGTGGCCGTGTTCAAGCTGGCCCATGGGCAGGCGGTGAGTGCGGTGGCCGCGCCGGTGCGCAGTGCCCCGGCGGCAGCAAAGTTTGCTGCGCCGAAGGCCGCCACCCGCGCCGTGCCGGCACCGCTGCGCACTTCGCCAGCAAACAAGTTCGCGCCGGCCGCGCGCAAGCCCGTCGGCATCGCCGCGCCGCTGGTCAAACCGGCAAGCAAGGTCGCGGCGAAGCCGACCGCCAAACCCGCGATGGCCACGGCCGATGGCGGCGAGGGCGACTGGGAGTCGTTCTGATCATCGGCTGATGATCGGCCGCTGAAGAGCAGCCACTGCCCCTGGCCCGCCGTATCATCGGGCCATGGACGACATCGTCAGACAAGCGATTGCCAAATGGCCCAACGTGCCCGACTGCTACGGCTGGCTGGGCCTGGACGCGCGGGGCAGCTGGTACATGCGCGACGACCGCATCCAGGCCCTCGGGCCCTTTGCCGCGGCCTCGGGCGGCAGCCCGGCCAGCAAGGGCTCGCGGCTGCAGCACGAGAAACTCATCGACTTCATCCAGCGCAACTACGAGCGTGATGCGCGCGGCTGCTGGTTCTTCCAGAACGGGCCGCAACGGGTGTATGTCGAGCTGGAGACCACCCCCTGGGTCTGGCGTGTCGATGCCGATCTCTCGGTGACGGCCCACAGCGGCCAGCCGGCCACGGTGCAGGCCTGCGTGCTCGACGAGACCGGCCACGTCTACCTGCAGACCGATCTGGGCTTTGGCCTGGTGCACACGCTCGACACCGGCTGGGCCGCCGAATCCGTGGAGCGCGGCCTATGGACGGTGGAAGACGTGCTGGCTGCCGACCTGCCGGCGCGTTTCGGCTACGTGCCGAGCCCGCAGGCGCTGCCGAAAGAAGTCAGGGTGAAGCCGGGCTGAGCCTTGCGCAAAGCTTTTCAACGCCCAATAAAAAAAGCCGGTCATCGACCGGCTTTTTTATTGGGCGTTGACCCCGAAGCGCGTTACTTCGCGGCAGCCACCGGTGCGGCGGATGCGGCCGCTGCGGGGACCGAAGCGGCTTCGGCCGGTGCCGATGCCCCGGCTACGGGAGCGGATGCGCCATCGGCCGGGGCCGCGGCGGCAGGCCGGGCCGGCTCGGGGAACTTGGCTCCGCCGGCGTCGGCCATGTAGACCACGGCGCGGGCGACCTCGGTGTCTTCGAAGTCGCCACCGCCCTGGGGGCCCATGGCGCCCTTGCCGTGCAGCGCCGAATTCAGCAGCGACTCGAAACCGGTCTTGATGCGGGGCGCCCAGGCGGCGGCGTCGCCGAACTTGGGTGCGCCGGCCACGCCCGCCGTGTGGCAGGTGGTGCACTGGGCCTTGAAGACGTCTTCGCCCTTTTTGAGCTCGCGGTTGGCATCGCGGATTTCGACCGAGCCGACGCGCTGGATGCGCAAGGAAACGGCCTGCTTCTGGGCTTCTTCGGTCATGCCGCCGAGGATCATGCTTTCGCCGGAATTGGCACCGGCGGGCTTGTTGTCGGACACCACGTAGTACACCAGCCCGATGATCGCGAAGATCGGCACCACGAACGAAAAGAAGACTGCAACCAGCAGCTGTTTGGGATTCTTGATCGGGCCGGAATGGGCTTCTTCGGCCGCATGATCGTGGGGATTGGCGCTCATGGTGTCCTCAAAAAATCGGGGGCTTTGTCGTGGTATTCATCGGCGGCCTGGTTTGGCGCGCATTAACCCACGAGTATAACCAGCGCCCCCGGGCGTCCCACGCAAAAGGGCGGCCGAAGCCGCCCTGGTGTGACCGAGAACAACAGCCGGGCACCCCGGGCTGTCGTCTCGCTTGCCGTCGAAGGGTGTCAAGGTTGCCGCGTGGCGCCCGGTGCGCCGGCGCTGGCCAGCTGCGGCTCGGTCCAGCCGCCGCCCAGCGTCTTGTACAAGGCCACCTGGTTTTGCAGCTGCGCGAGCCGCGCTTCCACCACCCCCTGCTGCGCGGTGAACAGCGAGCGCTGCGCATCCAGCAGATCGAGGTAGCTGGCCACGCCGTTGCGGTAACGCAGGTCCGACAGCTTGAAGCGCACCGATTCCGCATCGGCCTGGGCCTGCAGGGCGCGCAGCTGCTCGCCCAGCGTGTCGCGTCCGGCCAGTGCATCGGCCACTTCGCGGAACGCCGTCTGGATGGCTTTTTCGTATTGCGCCTGGGCGATGTCGCGGGCGATGCGGGTGGCGTCCAGGTTGGCCTGGTTGCGGCCGGCGTCGAAGATCGGCAGGCTGATCTGCGGTGCAAACGTCCAGCCATAGGAACCGCTCTGGAACAGGTCCGACAAATGGCTGCTGCCCGAGCCCACGCCCGCCGTCAGCGACACGCGTGGGAAGAACGCCGCCCGGGCCGCGCCGATGTTGGCGTTGTTGGCCAGCATCAGTTGCTCGGCCTGGCGGATGTCGGGGCGGTTCACCAGCACCTCGGAGGGCAGGCCGGCGGGCAGGTCGGTCATCAACAGGCTGTTGGCCAGGCTGGTGGCGGCCACGGGCTGGGCGCTGGCTTCGGTGGTGGCCGGCTGGCCCACCAGCAAGGTCAGCAGGTTCTGGTCGAGGGCGCGCTGGCGCAGTTGCGCCGCCAGGGTGCCGCGGGCAGATTCGGTCAGCGACTGGGCCTGGCGCACGTCGAGCTCGGAGCTCACGCCGTTGTCGAAGCGCAGCTGCGACAGCTTGAACGAGTCCTGCCGCGTGACCAGCGTCTGCCGCGTGATGGCGATGAGTTCGTCGTCGGCCAGGATGCTCAGGTAGGCGTTGGCCACGCTGCTGATCAGCGTGATCTGCGTCGCCTTGCGGCCTTCTTCGGTGGCCAGGTACTGGGCCAGCGCGGATTCCTTCAGGCTCGCGATGCGGCCGAAGAAATCAAGCTCCCAGGCCGAAACCGTGAAGCCGGCCTGGTAGGTGCTGGTGATGCCACCGTCCGCATTCGGCACGCGCGAGCCGCTGGCCGCGGCGTTGACGGTGGGGAACTGGTCGGCGCGGGTGATCTGGTACTGCGCACGGGCCTGGGCGATGCTGAGCACGGCCACGCGCAGGTCGCGGTTGTTGTCCAGCGCGGCGGTGATCAACTGCTGCAGGCGCGCGTCGCTGAAGAAGTTTTGCCACGGCACGTCGGCCACGGCCTTCTGGCCCGTGGCTTCGGTGGTGGTGACGCCGGGCCACTGCGCGGCCACGGGGGCCGGCGGGCGTTCGAACTTCGGGATGAACGAGCAGCCCGACAACACCGTGACG
>JAQGMQ010000229.1 GCA_028292305.1 Rhodoferax sp. | reverse complement strand
GCCATGCCCGACGCCGCCGCTCCGCCCTCCTCCACCAGCCTGACCACGCGCATGGTTGCCGCGGCATCCGCGTGCGCGGTGTTGGTGGCCGGCGGCGCGGGCCTGGCCTTGTACAACAGCGGCGTGCCGCATGCGGTGGCCAAGCCGGCGGGCCTGTTGCTGGCGCCGATGGTGAGCGTGATCGAACCCTGCCTCCTGGCGCCTGCCGCCGGCTCGCCGGGCGCAACATCGGATCTCACGGCCGCGTGCACCGGTCCCGGCGGCTCGGCGGCGCAACTGGTCGAATCCACGCTGACGCGGCTGCAACCCGCGGGCGCGGCGGCCGGGCGCTATGCCCTGGGCTACACGCTGCCAGTGCCGCTGTTGCAGCTGTTCCGCGCCACGGCCACGGGCTGGGAGATCGACGACGCCATCGTCGGCCGGCTGGTGCGCACGGTGCGCGACAACCCGCGTCCGTTGATCCTGTATCTTTTCTCGACCCATTTCGCAGCCGACGCCCCGATCGAAGAAGCCTTGGCGAAAGACCCGGCCAACTTGGCCAGCACCCGCGACGGCCCGCTGCCCACCGGCCGCTACTACGATTCAAAGATTTACAACTGGACGTTTGCCAGCACCGCGACCGACATCACGGCGCGCCGCGTGCAGGCGATCCAGGCCGTGCTTGCCGGGCTGTGCCAACTCGAACCGAAGGACCGCGCGAAGATCCGCGGCGTGACCTTGCTGGGCGAGCTGCACCACCTGTTTCCCGATTTCGAGAGGGGCATGGGTTTCGCGTCGCCCTACCGTGTGTCGGACTACGGTCAACCGTCGATCGCGGCGTTCCGTCATTTCCTGCGGCAAGAGTTCAAGACGGTGGCGCACCTGAACCGCTTTGTGGACAGCGACTACGCCTCGTTCGACGCCGTCGACCCGCCGTCGCGCGACATCCGCACTGAGCCGCTGAAGCGTTATGCCGAACACATCGATTCGTTTGCCCAGGGCAGCCTGCCGGTCTCGGGTTGGGCGTTCGTGGGCACTGCGCCGGCCTGGGTGCACATTTACCGCGACGGCGAGTTCGTGGGCAAGACCGCGGTGGGCCTGGGCCGGCAGGACGTGTTGAAGGCCAGACCCGAATTCGGCGACGCCAACACCGGCTGGCGGCTCGACCTGGACTTCAAGCGGCTGCCGCCCGGACTGCACCGCATCGACGCGTTTCTGGAGCAGAAGCCGGGTGAGTTGACGGCCATCGGCACCCGCCAGATCGCGGTGATGGACAAGCGCCAGCAGACGCCTGTGCTCGTGCCACAGAAGCCATTGCCGGCCAGTGTGCCGGCAACGGCGACGCTGCAAGCCTACGTCGACCAGCCGGTGGCTGAATCCTCGTATTACTTCAACCCCCTGGTGCCGCTGTGGCACAGCTTCAGGGCACAGCAGGTGGCGGCTTATCTGCGTTACTTCGACGGTGTCGTGGGCGCATCGTGCCTGGCGGACACGCCGCGTTATACCCACCAGATCGTGCCGTTCACCAACCCCAGCTGGGACGCGAACAAATTCGCCATCCAGACCTCGTTGCAAAAAATGGGGACGGTGCGTTTGGGTGTCAGCCTCTACGGTGAGGCGTCGTACGGCAGCTCGTTTGCCAACTGGTACGGCAGCACCGTGCACGGCGGCTACGGCGTGACCGAGTTCCATCCGCTGAAGGCGATGAACGCGACCGCATTACAGCAGGTGCTCGACCGGCATGCGGCACAGGGCGCGGAGTTTTTGTCGTTCTTCGTCGAACCTCAGTGGCACGACCAACTGGTGGCCAGAGGGCACAACATTTTTTCATTCGACCCCGAGAACGCCAGGTTCGGATCAGATCGGTTGTATGCCGCGATGCAGCAACTGCTCAGCCCCGCCAAGCTCGGCGGGGCGGCTGCCATTGCGACGACCGCGGCTACAGCGGCAACAACGACCCCAGCGACCCTTCAGGGGAAGGTGTCGGCGCCCGCCAGTCCCACGCCCTGAGCGTCTTTTGCCGACAGGCTGGGCTCGCCGCCCGTGGACGGCCACACGATGCCGAGCGCCGGGTCGTTCCACATGATCGAGCGCTCATGCGTCGCCGCGTAGTAGTTGGTCGTCTTGTACAGGAAATCAGCGGTGTCGCTGAGCACCAGGAAGCCGTGGGCAAAGCCTGGCGGAATCCACATCTGCCGGTTGTTCTCTTCGGTCAGTTCCTGGCCCACCCACTTGCCGAACGTGGGCGACGACTTGCGAATATCCACCGCCACATCGAACACGGCCCCGCGCACCACACGCACCAGCTTGCCCTGGGCATGCGGCGGCAACTGGTAATGCAGCCCGCGCAGCACACCCTTGCTGCTGCGGCTGTGGTTGTCCTGCACGAAATCGACTTCAAGCCCCGTGGCGGCGTTGAAGGCCTGCTGGTTGAAGCTTTCGTAGAAAAACCCGCGCGCGTCGCCGAACACCTTGGGATCGATCACCACCACATCGGGAATGGCCAGTCGGGTCGCCTGCATCAATACACCTTGTCTTTCAAAATACGCATCAGGTATTGGCCGTAGCCATTCTTGGTCAGCGGCTTGGCCAGCTTTTCGAGCTGGGCGGCGTCGATCCATTTCTGGCGGAACGCGATCTCTTCGGGGCAGGCCACCTTCAGGCCTTGCCGGTGCTCCAGCGTGGCGATGAACTGGCCGGCTTCGAGCAGGCTCTCGTGGGTGCCGGTGTCGAGCCAGGCATAGCCGCGGCCCATGATCTCTACATTCAGCTCGCCCTTGTCCAGGTACAGGCGGTTGAGGTCGGTGATCTCGAGTTCGCCACGCGGCGACGGCTTGAGGCTCTTGGCCATCTCGACCACCTGGCCGTCGTAGAAATACAGGCCCGTGACCGCGTAGTTGGACTTGGGCTTGGCCGGCTTTTCCTCGAGCGACAGCACCTTGCCGTCGGCATTGAACTCGGCCACGCCGTAACGCTCCGGGTCATGTACGTGGTAGGCGAAGACGCTGGCACCGGTCGTGCGCTGGGTGGCGTTGCCGAGCAGGTCCTGGAACTCATGGCCGTGGAAGATGTTGTCGCCCAGCACCAGTGCGCTGGGCGCGTTGCCCACAAACTTCTCGCCGATGATGAAGGCTTGCGCCAGCCCGTCCGGGCTCGGCTGCACCGCGTATTCCAAGTGAATGCCCCACGGGCTGCCATCGCCGAGCAGTTGCTCGAAACGGGGCGTGTCCTGCGGCGTGCTGATGATGAGGATTTCGCGGAT
>JAQGMQ010000183.1 GCA_028292305.1 Rhodoferax sp. | reverse complement strand
GCCTGGCTGCGGCTCTTCGGTGCCGATGGGCCGATGCTGGCCGCGGGCAGCGCCTACCTGCGCACGGTGGGCCCGGTGTTCGGCTTCTTCGGCCTGGGCTTCACGCTGTATTTTGCGTCGCAGGGCGCGGGCCGGCTGGCCTGGCCGCTGGTGGCCGGCGCGGTGCGCCTGGCGCTGGCCGTGGGCGGCGGCTGGGTGGTGCTGCGGCTCACCGGGTCGCTGGCGTGGTTCTTTGCGGCTTCGGCCCTGGCGATGGTGTTGTACGGCTCGGTCATCGCGGTGGCGGTGGCCTCGGGCCAATGGTTTCCGCGTGGCACGGTGCCGCGCCAATTCTGGAGAAACGAAACATGAAAATCCTGGTACTCGGCGCGGGCGCGGTCGGTGGCTACTACGGGGCGCGGCTCATCGAAGCCGGCGCGAACGTGACCTTTCTGGTGCGGCCCCAACGCGCGGCACGGTTGGCCGCCAATGGCCTCGTGGTGCGCAGCACGCTCGGCGATGCCAGCCTGCCGGTGGCCACCGTGCAGGCGGTCACCGACGCCGAGCATTACGACATCGTGCTGCTCACCTGCAAGGGCTACGACCTGCCCGCCGCCATCGACGCGGTGGCACCGGCGGTGGACGCGGGCGCTTCGGTGCTGCCGCTGCTCAACGGCCTGAAGGCCTATGAACTGCTGGACGCGCGCTTCGGCCGCGACAAGGTGCTGGGCGGCATCGCCGTGATCGCCACCATGCTGGAGAACGCGGGCGAGCGCGCCGGCGAGATCACCCATTTCGGCCCGCTGGACCGCTTCGCCGTGGGTGCGCGCACCGCACAGCAGGCCGAACTGGTGCAGCGCTTTCACGCCCTCGCCGCCAAGATGCCGGGCACGCCGGGCACGCGCCTGTTGTCCACCAACGTGGCGCAGGACCTGTGGAACAAGTGGGCCATGTTGTGTTCGGCGGCGGCCACCTGCTGCCTGATGCGCGGCACCGTGGGCGAGATCATGCACACCGACGACGGCCGCGCGCTGATGCTGCAGACCATGGCCGAATGCCGCGCCGTGGCCGCGGCGTCGGGCTACGCGCTTGCCGACAGCACGGTGCACGACATGGAGACCCGCCTGCTCGACCCGCAGCTCGATTGGGCCGCCAGCATGATGCGCGACATCCTGCAGGGCGCCGCCAGGCTGGAGGCCGACGACGTGGTGGGCGACATGCTGCTGCGCGCCAACGGCCTCGGCATCGCGGCGCCGATGCTGCGCGCGGCCTATGCCCATCTGCAGGTGTATGCGGTGCAGCAAAAGAAGAAGGCGGCTGCGGCGGCGTGAGCGGCACCACCCCGCCGACGCACAAACTTACGGCTTGAAGCCGGCCGGCAAGGTATGCTTGCCGACCCCTTTTCGCAGCCGAGTCCAGCATGTCCATGTTCCCCGTCGATACCCTGGTGGCCTATGTCGCCGCCTGCCTGCTGGTGGTTGTCTCGCCCGGGCCGGACAACATCCTGGCCATCAGCCGCGGGCTGAGCCAGGGCCGAAGTGCCGCCGCGCTGTCGGCGGTGGGGGCGGGCCTGGGCATCATGTTCCACACGCTGGCCGCCACGGTGGGCCTGTCGCTGCTGATCCAGAATTCGCCCGCCGCGTTCTGGGTGGTGAAGGCCGTCGGCGCGTTGTACCTGCTGTGGCTGGGCTACAAGGCGCTGGCCTCGGGCAAGCTGATCTCGTTCGAACCCGCGGCGCGGCTGCCGCTTTCGCGGGTGTTCCTCACCGGCATGTTGTCCAACGTGCTCAACCCCAAGCCCGGCCTGTTCGTGCTGGCCTTCCTGCCGCAATTCGTCGACGCCGCGCGTGGCCCGGTGCAGGTGCAGATGCTGGTCTTCGGCGCGATCTTCGCGGTGCTGACGGCGCTGATCTTCACGGCGATGGGCAGCTCCGCGTCGAAGCTGGCGCGCTGGCTGTCCAAGCGCCCCCGCGTGATCAAGGTCGTGAACATCGGCGCCGGCCTGACTTTCATCGCCGCCGGTCTCTCGGTGTTGACATTGAAGCAGCGCGCTTGAAGCGCTGCACCCACTCCCTTTCTAAACAGCAATGAAAAAACGGATCCTGTGTTTTGGCGATTCCCTGACGTGGGGCTGGAAGCCCACCGAGGCCGGCATTCCGGTGGAGCGTTATGCGCAGCACACACGGTGGACCGGAGTGCTGGCGCAGCAGCTGGGCCAGGACTTCGATGTCATCGAGGAAGGACTCTGCGGCCGCACGACCGACCTGAACGATCCGCTCGACCCCCGTCTCGACGGCGCCGCGTACCTGCCCTCGGCCCTGGCCTCGCACCTGCCGCTCGACCTGGTCGTCATCATGCTCGGCACCAACGACACAAAGGTCTACTTCAACCGGTCGCCGTTTGAAATCGCGGCCGCCGTGGGCAAACTGGTGGGCCAGGTCATGGGGTCCGGAGTCGACAGCGCCACGGTCTATCCCGCCCCCAAAGTCCTGCTGGTGGCGCCGCCGCCGGTGGCGGAAGCGATCGCCCCGGCTTGGTTCGCCGAATTGTTCGTCGGGGCGCGCGGCAAGATGCAGGAGTTGTCGGCGCACCTGCAGAACCTGGCCAAACTGTTGCAGATTCCTTTTTTCGATGC
>JAQGMQ010000150.1 GCA_028292305.1 Rhodoferax sp. | reverse complement strand
GCTCGAAGTGCTGGCGCCCGAGGTGTTCCTGCCCGGCGTGGGCGTGCTGCCGGACGACTTCATCATGGCCGTCAAGACCAACCCGCGATTCGTCGAAGCGCTGATGGTCGGGGCCAACCACGAGATGGGCCGCGAGCTGCTGTGGCAGGGCTTCCCGACCGACCAGCGCGGCACGCCGTTCCAGCACTTCTGGCAGCGTCTGGACGGCCAGGTCGACATCGCGCAGATCCACACCTGGCCATCGCTCGCGCTGGGCCGCCAGCCGGGCAGTGCGGAGATGCTGGTGCTGCTGATCCGCGGCCAGTTGCTCGAGCGGTTTCCCAACCTGTCGATCTACGCCTATCCCAGAGACGCTGCCGACAAACGGCCCGGCGCCGGCAGCCCGCCCGACGCCGATGGCCGCCGTGAGATGGACCCGCTGCGCATCGAGCGGCCGATCCTGCGTGGCCACCTGGGCACCGACATCACCTATGTCGGCTTCGACCCGAAGATCCAGCCGACTGAAGCCAACATGCAGAACTGGTTCTTCGTGCTCGAGGAACACATGACCGAGCCACGCTTCGGCTTCGACGAACCCGACGGCCCGGGCCAGAACAGCAGCAGCTGGATGGACGTGGACTGGAGCGAAGCCGGTGTTGCACCCGGTGCGTGTTTCGGCGCGGCACAACTGCGCCAGGCGCCGCCGGCCGCGGGTGTGGCTGCCTGGCAGGCGCCGCATGCGGCCATGGCCGCGCAGGCGCTGATGCAGCGGCCGTTTCGCGGCTATTACGCCGGTGGCAAGCTCGTGCCGCCCAAGGCCGCGCCGTAAGGCGCGGCAAGCGCCATCCAACGCCCCTGACTGGAGCCCGTATGCCACGCCTCGACCTCAACCTGAACGAGATCAACAGCCTGCGCCAGGACCTCGCCACGCTGGCCACGCAGCAGAGCCGGATCGACACCCAACTGCTGCAGCAGGCCGCGCGCATCGAAGACCTGAAGCGGCAGGGCGCGCCCCAGCGCACGCTGGCCGAAGCCGAGGTGCAACGCGACCAGTTGCTGCATGACCGCGCGGCGGTGGCCACCCAGGCGGCCGATGCCCGGCGGCGTGTCGACGCCGTGGCCAACGGCTGGGTGCTGCAGCGCGACCCGGCCCTGCTGGCCCAGGCGCTGGACGGCGGCCAGCCCATCGCGCTGTTCCCGGTGCGGCTGGAGACGCGCTACGTGCGCAACAACGCGGCCCTGCGCATCCGCGTCTATCCCGACGTGCTGCATGTGGTGGGCCACACCGCCGCGCTGACCGAACGCGAACGCGAAGGCGGCATGGCCTATTGGCAGGCGCGCTTCGGCCCCGCGGCCACCGCGGCGGACGAGGCCGAACGTGTGCTGCGCGACCTCGCGTTGGTCAGCGGGCGCAGCCGCGCGGCGTGGACCGTCCGCGTGCTCACGCCCGACAACGCCGCCGCAATGGGTGCGCCCGACACGCTGCCGCAGTTCCCCGATGTGCCCGCCATCGACGCACGCGCCAAGGCCACCGAGGCGCTGCTGCTGCCCGACCGCTGGTGCGCCATCGGTTACGGCCCGGGCCGCAGCGAGGTCTTCCGCGTCTGGGGCAACCGCATTCCCGATGCGCTGCCGATGTCGCCCGATCTGCTGCAGCTCGGCGAACAGCAGGAAGGCCTGTTCGACGGCGAGCGCCGCTGGCTGGTGGACTTCGACGCGGCGCTGGCCAACGGCATGGGCATCGAGGTCACGCAGGCCCAGGTCGGCCGTGGCTTCAGCCTGGCGCAGCAGACGCTGGAGCGGCTGGTGGTGCTGGGCCTGGAATGGAGCAAGGACGCCACGCAGACCGCCGGCGAGCTGGCCGAGCTGTTGGCCGCGCAGCGCGATTCGCGCGGCATCGGCTTCGTGGCGCCGGGCACGCCGACCAACAACACCGAAGGCGCGCCCTCGGGCTACAGCCCGGTGCAGGAAAGCGCGGCCCCGCCCAATGCGGACGAAGCCGCCGCAGCCGCCGCGCAGCCCCAGGCGCGGGATGCGCTCGAGCTGCTGACCGATGCGCTGGGCCTGCCCGAAGGCGGCCTGGCCGCCGAAGGCATCGTCAACGCCCACCTGAGCGACCAGCGCACCGCGCTGCACATGGTCAACGCGTTGTGGCGCGGCAGCTTCGGCCAGTACCTGAACGAGCTGTGGAACCCGGAGTACGGTGACGAGAACACGCTGTTCATCAAGCCGCGAACGCTCTACGCGCTGCGCGAACACGCCATGCTGCACCTGCGCCCCGGCGGTCCGCTGCCGGTGCTGCGCGTCGGCAACCAGCCGTACGGCGTGTTGCCGGTGGTCGGCAAGGGCTTCACCGATGCCGGCGCGCCGGCGCTGCAGCAGGGCATCGCCAAGCTGTTGGCGCTGCTGCGGCCGATGTGGGAACTGGCCAGCAAGAACGTGCCGCTCATGACCGACGGCAACGTCGACAAGGCCAAGGACATCCTGCAGACGGCGCCCTGGTCGCAGGCCGCCTATTACCGCGACGAAGACCCGCTGCGGGCCTGCTACAAGGTGTCGCCCTACGGCCCGAGCAAGGAGATGCTGCTGCAGAAGGTGTACAGCCTCTTCGGCATCACCGACTACTACAACGCCGGCGTGGCCTGCCGCCGTTTTCGGCCCGATCCGCCCTACACGCCGGGCTACCTGGCCGGCGTGCCCTGGGTGCTGGCTGACGCGAAGGACCCGAAGGTCGAGGCCGGCGGCTTCCTGCCCGCGGGCCCGCAGAACTACCTGGCGCAGATGGCCACCGCGCTGGGTGGGCCGGCCGCGCAGGCCGATGCGTTGCTGAAGCAATACCAGGGCGGCCCGGCGCTGCTGCAGGCGCTGGCGGCGTATTCGGTCGACCTTGAAAAACACGAGGCCGCGCAGTCGTATGCGGGCATCGGCGCGGGTTATGTGGTGCTGGCCAATGCAGGCGCGCAGGCGGTGGCCAAGACCGTCTCGGGCGCCACGTCGACCCTGCTCAACATCGAGCCGCGCGTCGAGACCGAGGCCAGCTTCGAAGTGCACACGCCGCGGCAGCTGGCCAGCGTGGTGCTGCCCGCCGTGACCGGCACCGCCACGCTGGGCCAGCATGTGATGCAGAGCATCGCGTCGCAGCCGCTGCAGTCGGCGGAAGTGCACGGCGGGCGGGCCACGCTGGCGGCTGGCGCGCTGCTCGGCGCAGCCGACAAGGTGGCCAAGCCGCTGCGCGACATCAGCGCGGTGAAGGCCAGCCTGGCCTACCTGGCGACACGTTCCGTGGGTGAGCTCAACACCGCCTTGCGCGGCACGCTCGACGTGTTTTCCTACCGGCTCGACGCCTGGTACACGGCCCGCGCCAGCCGCCGCCTGGCCCAGCTACGCGGCAAGAAGGCGAGCGGCGTGTATGTGGGCGGCTTCGGCTGGGTCGAGAACCTGCGGCCCGACGACCGCCCCGCCAGCGAAGGCCATGTGCTGGCGCCTTCGCTGGGCCAGGCCGCCACCGCCGCCATCCTGCGCAGCGGCGCCGTGGCCAACCGCGAGCAGGGCGCGTTCAACATCAACCTCGACTCCATCCGCACCCGGCGCGCCCAGGACATCCTGCAGGGCCTGACCCGCGACCAACCGCTGGCCGCGCTGTACGGCTACCGCATCGAACGCGGGCTGCGCGACGCCACGCCGCCGCTGGGCAAGCTGATCTGGCCGCTGCGCCAGGCCTATCCGTGGCGGCCGGCCGGTGACCTGGCCGCCGAAGAACCCCAGGAAGCCGTGGCCGCGCGCGACGTGGTCGACGCGGTGGCGCTGCTGGCCGCCTGGCAGGCCGGCGCGGCCGCGGTGCGCACGCGGCTGGCCGGCGTGGTGGTCAACGGGCATCAGCCGTTCGCCGGCCTGCCCGCGGCCGAGCAGCAGGCCTTCGAGGCCGTGCTGGCCGACGCCATCGACCTGGCCGATGCGGTGAGCGACCTGCTGATGGCCGAAGGCGTGCACCAGATCGTCGGCGGCAATTTCGAACGCGCCGGCGCGGCCATGGCGGTGGTCGACAAACAGTCGCTGCCGATCGAGCCCGAGGTGGCGCGCACCCCGCGCGGCGGCGTGGCCTACAGCCAGCGCTTCGCCGTGTTGTGCCCCGCAGCCGGCCCGCCCGGTTGGCCGCAGGACCGCCGCTCGCGCACCGAGCCCGCGCTCGACGCCTGGCTGGGCCACATGCTCGGGGCGCACACGCGTTACCGCTTCAGCGCCCGCGTGATGCGTGGCAATGCCTTCGACGAGCTGCCGGTGCAGGTGGGGCTGGAAGAGCTGGGCCTGTCGGCCCTGGCGGCGGTGCTGGCTGCCACGGCGCTCGACGCGGGCACCCAGGCGCACCAGGCCAACACCGGCTTCCGCGCGGTGCTGGCCGACCAACTGGCCCAGCGTGTGGACGACATGGCCAGCGTCACCGGGCTCGACATCCAGCCCGAAGGACCGACGGCGGCGGACCTCGGCCTGGGCGCTTTCGAAGCCCTGTGCAGCACGCTGCGCGCCGTGCTCGACACCCTGCGCCCGGCCACCCGCAAGGACCTGGTGGTGCCGCAGGACACCATTGAAAAAAACCTGCCCGACGAAGGCGAATATCCGGGTGTCGATCTGGCCGAACTGCAGGACCGCGCCGCTGCGCTGCTCACCGATTTCGTGGGCCTGAAAGACGCATTGGCCGTCAGCGCCGGGGCCGACGACCTGCTGGCCAACCTGGCCGCGCTGCAGGATTTCATGCCCACCGCGAGCTGGCCGCCGCAGGTGGCGGCCATCGACGCGCCCGGTGCCGACCCGGCCACGCGCGACGACCGTGCCGATGCGGCCCTGCCGGTGCTGAACGCCCTGCTGCAGGCGCGGCTCGACAGCCTGGTGACGCCGTTGCAGCCGGCCCCCGGTGCCGGCGCCATCAGCCACGGCCAGCAGGTGCAGCAAGCCATCGGCCAGATCCGCGCGCTGCTCGGGCGCGACTTCCCGGTGCTGCCCAAATTCAGGCTCGGCGCCTACGCGCCGCAGTTCACTACTTCGCTGGCGGCCCAGGACGCACTGACGCTGAACGACCCCTGGCAGGTGACGGGCTGGATGACGCGGCTGGCGCGGGTGCGTGGCGGGCTCGACCGCTTTGCCGGGGCGCTGTCGGCCCACGAGGCGCTGGTCGACTTCTCAACGGCTGGTGACTTCAGCGTGGTGCAGTATCCGTACCGTGAAGGCCAGGCCTGGGCGGCCTTGCCCGAAGCCTGGAAAGAGGCCGACGGTGTGGCCGCCGACCTGAGCCAGGTGCCCGAGGAATTACACGAGATGCTGGCCGGCGAGGCCGCGGGGTTCAAGAACTTTCACCGCATCAAACCCAGCCTGGCGCTGGCCTTGCACACCCCCGGCGGCCGGGCGCCGGTGGCCTCCGACAGCGTGCTGGCCGGCTTCGTCTGCGATGAATGGCAGGAGCTGATTCCCGACCGCTTCCAGACCGCGGGCATCGCCTTCCACTTCGATGCGCCCGGCGCGCGGCCGCCGCAGAACATCTTGCTGGCGCTGCCGCCGCAGGCCGACCAGGCGCATTGGGAGTTCGACCAGGTGGTCGACGTGCTGCACGAGGCCTGGGACCTGGCCCGGCTGCGCGCGGTGCGCCCGCGCGACCTGGAAAGCGGGCTCGGTGCGCTGCTGCCCGGCAACTACCTGCCGCAGAACTTCACCGACGACCTGCCGAGCGTGCAACTGCTGGAGATGTCGCGCCGTGCCCTGCGCGACAGCCTGCGCATCGTGGGCAGCGGCAAGCTGGTGCTGGCGCTGGGCAAAATCTGAAAGGCCATGCGATGAAATTCGAATTCCAGAAGAGCGGGGCGTTCCTGGCCGACCTGGGCCTGGCCGTGCAGAAGCCGTCCATCACCGGCTTCACGCGGCTCGAAACCCAGCCGACCACGGTGGGCTTGAAGCTTGGCCTGCAGGCTCCCATTGCCGACCCGCTGTGGATGCTGGCGCGGCAATGGCAGTTCAACGAGTTCCAGGGCGAGGACGCGGGCACGCCGCTGTCGGTGCAGTTCGCGGTGAGCGGCACGCCGGTGCAGCGCTTTCGCGCGGGCAGCGACGCCGACCAGCAGCCCTGGCAGCCGCTGGCGGCGGGTGCGGCGCCGATCGAGACCCGCGTCGAGGCCGAGCCGGTGTGGCGCACCCACCCCAGGCTGCGCGGCGAAGCCGGGCTGCAACTGCTGCGCCGCGCCGACCCGGCCCTGCGCCTGGTGCTGGTACAGACCTGGCCGCTGACGCTTGCGCCACCCACCGACGGCGCCGCCGACATGGCCGGGCTGCTGTGGTCGGGCGTGCTGCACCAACGCACGGTGGACGCCCAGGCCCTGGCCGATGCGCTGGCGCCACTGCGCGGCGGCGACGGCCTGCTGACCGGCCTGCCGCCCGCGCTGGCCAACTTCCCCGAGGCCAAGTCATTGCTCGGTGACTGGCTGGGCTGGCTCGACGTCGTGGTGTTCGAAGGCGTGGCCGACAACCCGGCCTGGCAGCGCAACCGTTTCGAATACGCTTATGCGC
>JAQGMQ010000470.1 GCA_028292305.1 Rhodoferax sp. | reverse complement strand
ATGTCCAAGTTGCGCTGGCAGGAACGCGAGGGCGACAGCCATTCCAGCCACGGTCGCCGGCTGGCCCTGGTGCGCGAACTGCTGGCGCTGCGCCACCGCCATCTCGTGCCACGGTTGGCCGGGGCCTCGCGCGGCGGCCGCTTCGAAGTCGACGGTGACTGCCTGCAGGTGCAATGGCCGCTCGGCCACGGGGCCACCGCTGCAGAGTGGCACCTGGTTGCCAACCTCGGCCGTGTCGATGTCATCAGTAAGGTGCATGCAGGTCGCACAATTTATGCATGCGGCCCCCAGACCGCCACCGCGGCCGGCAGGGTGCTGGCGCCGAACGCGGTCCACGTCACGCTGCAGACCGCCCCGATTTCAGAAAGCAACACCTGATGCCCTTCGCACAATCAAGCCGTGCCGCCGGCACGGCGATCATTCCGCGCGCCACCTACCGGCTGCAACTGCACAAGGACTTCGATTTCGAAGCCGCCACGCGCATCCTGCCCTACCTGCAGCGGCTGGGCGTGAGCCACGTCTATTGCTCGCCGATCACGCGGGCACGGCCGGGCAGCCTGCACGGCTACGACGTGGTGGACCACCGCGAGGTCAACCCCGAGCTCGGTGGCCGTGAGGGCTTCGACCGCTTTGCCGCCGCCACGCGCGCACACGGGCTGGGCCTGGTGCTCGACCTGGTGCCCAACCACATGGGCGTGATCGGTGCGCACAACCCGTGGTGGGCCGACGTGCTGGAAAATGGGCCGGCCTCGGCCTATGCCGGTTTCTTCGACATCAACTGGCACCCGTTCAACCGCCAGCTCGAGGGCAAGGTGCTGGTGCCCGTGCTCGGCGAAGCCTATGGCGATGTGCTCGACGAGGGGCAACTGCAGCTGGCGTTCGACGCTGGCGTCGGCCAGTTCACGCTGTGTTATTTCAGCCACCGTTTTCCGGTCGACCCGCGCACCTGGCACACGCTGCTGCAGGCGTCTTGCGAGGCGTTGCCGCCCGGGGCAGGCCCCGAGCTGCGCGCCAAGTTCGAAGCGCTGACAGCTTACGCCGCGGCCCTGCCCGAACGCACCGAGCCCGACGCGCCCACGTCGTACCGCGCCGACGCCATCGCGCCGTTGAAGCAGCAACTGATCGCGCTGGCCAGCGACCCGGCCGCGGCCTCCGCCATCGACCAGGCCGTGCAGGCCATCAACACCGAGGCCGACCACGACACGCTGCACGCCCTGCACGAGGCCCAGGCCTACCGGCTCGCCTCCTGGCACGTGGCCTCGGACGAGATCAACTACCGGCGCTTCTTCGACATCAACGAACTGGCCGCCCTGCGCATCGAGGACGAGCGGGTGTTCGAAGCCACGCACGCGCTGGCGCTGGAACTCACGGCGTCGGGCGTGGTGGAGGGCCTGCGCATCGACCACCCCGACGGCCTGCGCGACCCGGCGCAGTATTTCCAGCGTCTGCAGCAAGGCCATGCCCGGCGGGTGGCAGCCCGCCAGTCGGCGGCTGATGACAGTGCCGATGAGAAGCCGCCAGCCGACGCGCTCGGCATCTACGTCGTCGCCGAAAAGATCACCGCCGCCCATGGCGACCAGCCCGACGACTGGGCGCTGCACGGCACCACCGGCTACCGCTACGGCATGCTGGTGAACGGCCTGTTCGTCGACCGGCGCAACGAAAAACGCTTCGAGCGCATCTGGCGCAGCTTCGCCGATGTGGAAACGCCGTACGAGGACATGGTCACCGAGGCCAAGCGCGCCGTGGCACTCGGCCCACTGGGCTCGGAACTCACCGTGCTGGCGACGCAGCTCAAGCGCATCGCCGACGCCGACCGCCACACCCGCGATTTCGGCTTCAACACGCTGCGCAACACGATCGCCGAGACCGCGGCCAGCATGCCCGTCTACCGCACCTATGTGGTCGACCGCGCCTCGGCACAGGACCGGCGCTTCATCGACTGGGCCATCGCTCAGGCCCGCAAACGCAGCGCCGCGGCCGACACCAGCGTGTTCGACTTCCTGCGCAGCTGCCTGCTCGGCGAGCTCGCCACCGAGGCCGACAACGACAGCCCGCAGCGGCAGGCGCTGCACGACAAGCTGCGGCAATTCGCTTGGCGCTTCCAGCAGTTCTGCGCGCCGGTGGCCGCCAAGGGTGTGGAAGACACGGCGTTCTACCGTTACCACCGGCTGATTTCGCTGAACGAGGTCGGCGGCGACCCGGCTTCTTTCGGCGTGACCGTCGCGGCCTTTCATGGCGCCAGTGCCGACCGGGCCGCGCGCTGGCCGCACACCATGCTGGCCACATCGACCCACGACAACAAACGCTCGGAGGACGTGAAGAACCGCATCGACGTGTTGTCCGAAGTGCCCGGTGCCTACAAGCTCGGGCTGCGCCGCTGGCACCTGTTGACGCGCTCGCTGCAGCGCGAGATCGACGGCGCGCGCGCGCCCTCGCCCGCCGACGAGATGCTGCTCTACCAGACGCTGCTCGGCAGCCTGCCGCTGGAAGAGCTCGACTGCGCGGGCCTGGCGGCCTACCGCGTACGCTTCGAGGAATACGTGCTCTAGGCGGCACGCGAGACCAAGCGCGAGACCAGTTGGATGCGACCCAACACGGCTTATGAAGACGCGTTGCTGCTGTTCGTGCGCGGCGTGCTGGGCCGCAGCACGGGCAACCCGCTGTGGACCGAGCTGCGCAGCCGCGCCACCGAGCTGGCCTGGTTCGGCGCGCTCAACAGTTTCACGATGGCGCTGCTCAAATTCACCTCGCCCGGCGTGCCCGACATCTACCAGGGCAACGAGGTCATCGACCTGAGCCTGGTCGACCCCGACAACCGGCGCCCCGTGGACTACGCGGCGCGTTCGCAACTGCTCGACGGCCTGCAGCCGCTGGTGGATGCGCCGCGCAACGTCGAGGTGCTGGCCCGGTTGTCGCAACTGGCGGCGCAGCCGACCGATGGCCACCTGAAGTTGTGGACCACCTGGCGCCTGCTTGAATTGCGCAAGAAAGACCCTGCGCTGTTCCAGGATGGCGACTACGTGCCGCTGCGTGTGCACGGCAGCGCGCGCGACCACGTGGTGGCCTATGCCCGGCGCACGCCGACGTCGCTGCTGATCGTGGTGGCGACCCGGCTCTATGCGCGGTTGCTGGGTCACCCTGGCGTGCCGGCGGTGGGCGCGGCCTGCTGGGGCGACACGGCCATCGACCTGGCGCCGCTGTTGCAGCGCCCGCTGCAATTGCACGACGTGCTGAGCGGCGCCAGCCACACCGTGAACCTGCCGCGCAGCGCCAGCGAGGGCCAGTTGCGTCTGGCCGACGTGTTGACCGAACTGCCCGGCGCGGCGCTCTACAGCGGCCCGGCCGGCTGAGCCAACCAGGGGCAGGCCTGAAGTAGGAGAAGGACTACGGGCGTTCAGAAACGCTTCCTGCATCACGCTCTTACATCGCGGTCGATGATGGTGCATGCCCCAAGCCGCGCTACGCAAGAACACCCCACGTCCAGTCCGCTTCGCGGCGCGGGGTTCGGCGCAGGCCAGCCTGCTTTTCGCAGCAGCAGCGCGGTGGGTTCCCGCCGCCGCCAAGTCGCGCGCCGCAGTTCCCTTTCTCGCTTCAAGTCTCGTTCCAAACCACCTCTACGCCCGGAGTTCGTCATGGCCGCTCATCAGCACGTCCTAGCCTTCGTCATGGCCGGGGGCGAAGGCTCCCGCCTGCGCCCGCTCACCGCCAACAACTGCAAGCCCGCCGTGCCGTTCAACGCGCGCCACCGCATCGTCGACTTCGTGTTGTCGAACCTGGTGAACTCGGGCATCTACGCCAACTACCTGCTGGTGCAGTACAAGTCGCAGTCGCTGGTCGAACACGTACACCAGGCCTGGACCAAGGCCGACCACCTGCCGCGTGGCAGCGTGACCGTGGTGTCGCCGCGTGCCGCCCAGGTGTTCAAGGGCACGGCCGACGCCGTGGCGCAGAACATCGACCTGATCCGCCGGCATCGGCCCACCGTGGTGGCGGTGTTCGGTGCCGACCACGTCTACCGCATGGACGTGCGCCAGATGATCGACTTCCATGAGGCTGCCGGCGCCGACGCCACCGTGGCAGCCCTGCCCGTGCAGCTCGACCAATGCCACCAGTTCGGCATTGTGGAGACCGACGGCCAGCACCGCATCACCGACTTCAGGGAAAAGCCCGCCACCACCGCGCCGATGCCCGGCAGCAGCAGCCACGCGCTGGCGTCGATGGGCAACTACATCTTCAACGCCGACGTGTTGCTGGCCGCGCTTGAAAAAGCCCAGGCCAGCGGCGCCACCGACTTCGGCAAGGACATCCTGCCGGCCATGGTGGCCTCGCACCGGCTCGCGGCCTATGACTTCACCACCAACGAAGTACCCGGCGTGGCGGCCTACGAGGAACGCGGCTACTGGCGCGACGTGGGCACGCTCGACGCTTATTTCGAAGCCCACCTGGACACACTCGGCGCCCGCCCCCGCTTCAGCATGCACAACCCGCAGTGGCCGATCTACGGCGCGCAGGAACACGAAGATGCGGCCGTGGCCCATGGCGGCCCGCTGCAACGTTCGGTGGTGGGCGCGGGCTCGCATGTCGACCACGGCGCATCTCTGGACCAGAGCCTGCTGCGCAGCGCCGTGCGGGTGGAACGCGGCGCGCAACTGGAGCGCTGCATCGTGATGGACCGCGCCCGCATCGGCACCGGCGCCCAGCTGCGCGGCGTCATCGTCGAACACGACAACGACGTGCCGGCGCATGAACGCATCGGCTTCGATACCGAACGCGACCGCCAGCGCTTTCCGGTGACGGAAAGCGGCGTGGTCGTGGTGCCCGCGGGATTCTTCCCGAAGCGCGCGGCCAGCGCCAGCGTCACCACCGCCGTGGCCCCGGCCAAGGCATCGCTGCTGCCGTTCCTGTTGCCGCAGCGCGGCCCGGGTTGCGACGCTGGTTCGCCGTTCGGCCTGGCCGCCTGAAGGCCTGAAAGCACCGCTTGACGGCGGCGCCCCGACCGGCCGCCTGTGCGCGGGCCGTGAAGTCATCGTTCCATGACACCGTGCCTGCAGGCCAAGGGAGCAGCCCATGAGCAACCCCGAGAAGGTGGACACCGACACCCTGGCGGAGGGCGTGGAAGCGCCGGACGGCCCGGCCGACCCGCCCCCGCCTGAAGCCGATATCGCCTCCCAGGATACGGGCGCGGCCCCAGCCGTGGCTGGCCGGGCCGCGCCGCCCACCCGCAAGCCCCGCGCGCCGTCGGTGCCGCACTATTGCGCGCCGGGCCGTCCCTGGCCGCTGGGCGCCACACTGCGCGACGGCGGCATCAACATCGCCGTGTATTCGGCTGTGGCCACCAAAGTGGAGATCAGCCTGTTCGACGCGGCCGGCAGACGTGAAACCAAGCGGCTCATCCTGCCGCGCAAGATCGACGGCATTTGGCACGGCTTCGTGCCCGGCGTTGCCGCCGGCGCCCTGTACGGCCTGCGCGTGCATGGCCCCTGGGACCCGGCCAAGGGCCTGCGCTGCAACCCGCGCAAACTGATGCTCGACCCCTACGCGCGCGCCATCGACCGGCCCCTGAAAGGCGCGCGCTGGCAGTTCGCCTATGCCGTCGGTGCACCCAAGGCCGACCTGACGGCCGACCGGTCCGACAACTCCGCGCTGGCCGCCAAGTCGGTGGTCGTCGACCCCCATTTCGACTGGGGCGCCGACGCGCCACCGCGCACGCCGATGGAAGACACCGTGTTCTACGAAGTGCATGTGCGCGGCTTCACCCGGCAGATGGAAAGCGTGCCCGACCACCTGCGCGGCACCTATGCCGGCTTGGCTTCGGACCAGGCCATCGGCCACCTCCGACGGCTCGGCGTGACGGCCGTCGAGCTGCTGCCCGTCCACGCCTTCAACGACGACATGTACCTCGTCGAACAGGGCCTGGCCAACTACTGGGGCTACAGCAGTCTGTGTTTTTTCGCGCCTGACCCGCGCTACAACGCCAGCACCCGCAAGGGCGATATCGACGAGTTCCGCGGCATGGTGAAGGCCCTGCACGCCGCCGGCATCGAGGTGATCCTCGACGTGGTCTACAACCACACCGCCGAGGGCAACCACCTCGGCCCGAGCCTGAGCTTCAAGGGCATCGACGGCGGCGCCTACTACCGGCGCACCCCCGACCCGCGCTACATGATGGACTACACCGGCACCGGCAACACGGTGGACGCCAGCAACCCGCCGGTACTGCGCCTCGTCATGGACAGCCTGCGCTACTGGGTCGAGGTGATGCATGTCGACGGCTTCCGCTTCGACCTGGCCTCGGCGCTGGCACGCGACGGCCGCGGCGCGTTCGACCACCGCGGACCCTTCCTTGCCGCCGTGGCACAGGACCCGGTGCTGCGCCATGTGAAGATGATCGCCGAGCCCTGGGACCTCGGCGACTACGGCTACCAGGTGGGCGGTTTTCCGCAAGGCTGGGCCGAGTGGAACGGCAAGTACCGCGACAGCGTGCGCGATTTCTGGCGTGGCACCGACGGCTCA
>JAQGMQ010000957.1 GCA_028292305.1 Rhodoferax sp. | reverse complement strand
ACTTTCGCAATGTAGGGCATAAATATCATCATGGGTACAGCAACAATCAATACCAGGGATATAACCAGCGATAACTTTTTAGGATCGCCTTTAATGGCGCCGGATGTAGCTATAGCCGCGGATACACCACATATAGATACCGCGCTTGAAAGCATCATGGTGAGTTCTGAATCGATGTTTAATTTTTTACATACCCAAAAAGAGAAATACCATACCGATATTACAACCATCAACGCCTGTATCAGCCCCAGGGAGCCCGCCTTTAATATATCTGATAATATAATGCTTGTGCCTAAAAGTACCAGCCCTATTTTTACATAAAATTCAGAAGCCAATACCTCACGAAACCAGGCAGGTAGCTTAAAAAAGTTACCGATAATTAAACCTATCAATAAACTGAATATTACTGCTTCTAAACTAAGCGCTTTCATTTGGCTGCTGCCCGCTGCAATTAAAGCCAGTGTTGTTAGCAAGTATACAATAAGGAATGCCTTAGCGGTATTAATAATAGGCTTACCTATTAAAATAGACCCAACTATAGCAATAATATAAACATAGATAAACTGCAAAGCTATTAACAACAGGTTTTTACCGTTTAATATTTTACCGGCAAGTTCAGTAATAGACGACCAATTATATTCAGGTACGCTTAGCTGTAAGCCTGCCAGCGAAAAGATAATAATAACAAAGCTTAACAGCACTACTGTCCAGTCTTCCGGAATTAAATTTTTGCTCATGATCTACTTTGGTGGATTCGGTTAAATAACTTGCACATGTAAAACTAGTTATTTAAGGTGTATAAGTTAATGAATTTCTGCGGCCTTCGGCCAGGGATATTTCTGATGTGTACTGTCAAACACTATATAATTGCATATTAAACTAATTGGTTCCTCAATTGAATGATACGGTTAGGAGCTCCATGGAAAGGCTGCCTTTAATATAGATTAGATCATTAAAAGAATTTCACAAACAAATGGATCATTTACGGCTTTATCTTTCTGGTTTATACTATATATTAAAATCCCCCAAATTTATCCAGAATTGTAAGGCATCTTTATGAAGAAATTACCTAATTGGCTCACAGACAAAATTCGAATGAAGTACTTTATTAATCTATTTTTGTTGCTTTTGATTACCACAACCTGTATGGGGCAAATCAAAACGTTGGATGAATATCTGCAACAAGCTGTAAAAAATAGTCCCCTTATTAAAGACCTTAATAACCAGATATTAGCAGCCCAATTAGATAGCGTGCGAATAAAAGCCGGGTTTAAACCGCAGGTAACTGCAAGCAGCACCGGGTTGTATGCTCCGGTAATAAACGGGTATGGTTACTCGAACGCTATTACTAATGGACAGTCTGTAAACGGCTTGGTTACCGTAAGTAAGGCATTTATAGGTAAAAATTATCTGAATACACAGTTTGCAGGCATAGGCTTACAAAGAGATTCATTACGCAACAGCATTAAATTATCTGAACAAGATTTGCGGCGTACCATTATAGGGCAATACATTACTGCTTATGGCAGCTTGCAGCAGCAAAAGTTTAACAATGAAGTTGTTGATTTGCTCAGTAAAGAAGAAGATCTGCTTAAACGGCTTACCCGGAGCAATGTATACCGGCAAAGCGATTACCTTACCTTTTTAGTTACACTAAAACAGGCACAGTTGCAGCTCTCACAAGCCAGGCTACAGTATAAAACCGATTATGCAACGCTCAACTATTTATCTGGAGTAGCCGATACAACAATAGCAGAAATTACAAAGCCAGAACTACAACGGTCCATTGCTTATAATCGTAGTAACAGCATATTTTTTAAACAATACCAGTTGGATAGTTTAAGACTGGCGAACAGCCGCAAATTAATAGATTATAGCTACAGGCCCAAGCTAAGTGTTTTTGCTGATGGGGGTTACAACTCCGACCTTACCAACCAGTATTACAGAAACTTTGGTACAAGCGTGGGCTTTACTGTGAGCGTCCCGTTGTATGATGGCGGTCAGCGTAAGTTATTGTATAAAAGATTATCGTTAGAACAGGAAACGCAACGCAGTTACAAAGCTTTTTTTAATAACCAGTATACACAACAAATAAACCAGCTTAACCAGCAGATAAGTGAGTATGATAAATTAATAATAGAGATAAACGACCAGTTTAAATATTCGGAAAGCCTAATAAAAGTGGATACCAAGCTTCTGCAAACCGGCGATCTGAAAATAGCCGACCTGATACTGGCTATTAATAATTACCTAACCATAAAAAATTTACTTACCCAAAATACCATTAGCAGGCTACAACTTATCAATCAACTTAACTACTGGAACAGATAATATGACACAATTTCACAAGCCATTAAATATATTTTTAGCGTGCATACTGCTCATTGCTATCTATTCATGCGGCGGTGGCCAATCTGCCAGTGAAGGAGATGCGACAGCAAAGGCTCAAACTGCAGTAACCGTAACTACAGTAGATAATAGTTCACTGGCAGATTCTATTGAACTGAATGCCACATCATCTTTCCTGCAAAAAAACTATGTGAGTGCAAATGCCATTGGATACATCCAAAAAGTGAATGTACAGCCGGGGCATTATGTAGCAAAAGGCCAGGTAATGTTTGTTATTAAAACCAAAGAGGCGCAAAGTATTGGCAATACAATTAATGTGCTTGATACTACATTTAAGTTTTCGGGTGTTAACACTATTCGCGCATCGCGTAGCGGCTTTGTAACCCAGTTACTACACCAGGTTGGTGATTATGTACAGGACGGTGAACAACTGTCCATCATTAGCGACCGGGAAAGTTTTGCTTTTGTTTTGCAACTGCCTTATGAACTTAAAAGTGTAATTGCTAACAACCAAAACATGGTGCTTACACTTCCCGACGGTGAAAAGCTTAATGGGCATATCGCTTCGCTTATGCCATCAGTAGATACGCTTTCGCAAACCCAGGGAATTGTAATAAAGGTAAACAATACACATCCTATACCTGAAAATTTGGTTGCAAAGGCGCGGATCATAAAAACAGCTAAAGGCAGCGTCCCATCATTACCAAAATCTGCCATATTATCAAACGAAACACAGAATGAATTTTGGGTAATGAAATTAATTAACGATACAACCGCAGTAAAAACGCCTGTGAAAAAAGGAATAGAATCTGGCGGACGTGTAGAGATACTGTCGCCTAAATTTAACCCTACTGACCGTGTGGCTGTAACCGGAAATTATGGCTTGGCAGATACTGCCAGCGTCAAAATTGTTAAACCATGAATAAACTGAATAACTTTTTCATCACCCATAAGAAACCCATTAGCCTGGTACTGTTTATAGTGCTTTTAGGTGGAGGATTTTCTTATTCGCGGCTGCAGACATCTTTATTTCCAGAGATCACGTTTCCTAAGATCAAAATAATTGCCGATGCTGGTCTGCAGCCTGTGAATAAGATGATGGTTACGGTAACCAAGCCGTTGGAAAATGCAGTAAAGCAAGTGCCCGATTTGCATTATGTGCGTAGTATTACCAGTCGCGGTAGTTGCGAAATATCGGCCTATATGAACTGGAATGCAGATATTGACCTGAGCCAGCAACGAATAGAATCGCGCATAGCGCAGATAAAAAACAATTTGCCGCCTGAGGCCAATGTTACGGTAGAGAAAATGAACCCTTCTATTTTGCCGGTAAGTGGTTACACGCTGGAAAGCCATAATCTTTCGCCCATTGAGCTGAAGCAATTAGCTACTTATACTGTAAAACATTTTCTTTCGCAAGTAGATGGGGTGTCTGAGATACGTGTCATCGGTGGTAAAACCAAAGAATACTGGCTGGTACTAAACCGGCAAAAAATGAGCGCATTGGGTATTACTCCTGATATAATTACAAAC
>JAQGMQ010000141.1 GCA_028292305.1 Rhodoferax sp. | reverse complement strand
CGGCTCGGACGACAGGCCTTTGAGGTAGGCGATGCCCTGCGCGTTGCTGCGCGCTTCGGCCAGCGGCTGGCCGCGGCAGTCGGACACCTTGACGACGGCGCCCGCCACCGGCTGGCCCTTGTCCAGCGTGGTGACCCAGGCCAGCGCGTTTTCGCGGCCCAGCTTGAAATGCACGCCGAGGTTGGTGACCAGTGTCGAGGTGCGCACCACCATGGTCCGGTCGGCGCCAAACTTGTCATCGAGCAATGACTGGCCCAGCCGCTTCGAACTGATTTCGAGCACGTGGAAGCCGGGCGCGAGTGGAATGCCCACCACTTCGAAAGGCCGTGGGTCGGCGCTGGCCGGCACCGGCAGGTTCAGCGTCTTCACGTTGGCCTGGCCATCCAGCAGCGACAGCATGCGCGACTGCACCCAGTCCTTGCTCTGTGGATCGATCACGCGCGGCAGCGGACTCTTCACGTCCTTGGCGGCCTGCTTGCGCGCCACCTGGAAGCGGTCGTAGCGCTGCACCTTCTGGTACCACGCGATGATGTCGGCGTCGGTCTTCGGCTGCAGATCGGCGACCTGGCCCGCGGGCGCGGCCGAGGTGTTGAGACCGCGGATCGGCAGCGCGGCCTCGACGTTGCGCAACGTGACCGGCATCATCGCCACGCCGTCGGGCTCGGCGAACCGCTCGACCACGCCGAATGGCGCAGCGGCGAACTTGGCCAGCGGCGGCATGGCGCCGGTGCTGAACTTCATCGGAAAATTGGCCGCGTTGTTCAGCGCGCGGTCCGATGCGTCCTTGAAGGCGGCGGGCAGCGTCAACGTGTAAGGCGTGGATTCGGCGAAAGGCGGGTTGAAGCGCACGTCGTTGACCGTGCCGTCGGCATCGGCGTTGGCATCCTCGGCAAAGTCGGGTTTGACCTCGCCCTTGGCTGAATTGAGGCGGATGCCTTCGGCCAGCTTCCTTGGCACGGGCGCGTTGAAGTTCAGCGTGACGGGCCGGATCGGCAGGCAACCCGCCTGCGCGTTCTCGCGCTCGCAGGTGAAGCTGGCGTTGAAGGGTTCGCGCACCTGGAAGTTGAAGCGTTTTTCAACAGCATTCGCCACGCCCGATGGCGTGGCCACGCCGCGGCCGAACACCAATTGCAGCTTGGCGGCTGGCGTGAGCCGGCGGTTGCAGGCCAGGGTCACGTAGCGCAAAGGGTCCTTGGCGGCGGCCTTGTCGAAGCCCTGGGCCTTCAGCAGTGCGCTGCGCTCCGCGCCGTCGATCAGGCGCACCGGCACGCGTTCACCCAGGCCGTCGACCACGCACCAGGTGTTGGCCTGCAGGCTGGCGATGGTGGCCGGGCCGTTCAGCTGCAGGGTGAAGTACTGCTGTTCGTCGACGGTGCTGCCGTTGTAGGGCCGCGTGTTCTGCACGAAGGGCCCGCCGGTGTTGAACTGGTAGCCGCCTTTGCCGGGCTGCACGGTGAGCTCGGCACCCGCCGCCGATTTGAGACCGGGCTTGACCTGCAGGCTGCAGCGCACGCCCGGTGGCAGGTCGTTGTCGAAGTCGAACACCCATTCGCGCCCGCTGGTCCAGCGGCCGGTGCCGCGGCCGGCTTCGGCGTCGCTGCAATTCAGGGTCAGCGGGGCGGGCGCTTTCGGGTCCCCGGAGGCGGTGGCGGCGTCATCGAACTTGGCCACCACCTGGCGCACGCGCGCCACTTCGCCCTGCGGCGAGACACTGGTGATCTGAAATGCCGACGCCGCAAAAGGAAGCAGCGACAAAACCGACAAGACCGTAAAAGCGATTGATTTTTTTCGTATGCAGCGCAAGGCAAAACTCCGGTTGCGTCGGAGGGTAGCCGATTTCGGGGGCTGCGAACACGGTCGAAATTACCCTGGCGCGGCTGGTCTGATCGGTGCAGCCTTGGGGGTGTAGGACGCAGCCCAACCGCAGCGCGGCCTCACGTCCGTCAACCTTTTTGCGGCCGGATTCATACGATGCCTCTTGGCATCGGCCGCCCTGCACAGGCGCATGGCGGCAGCGCTTGATCCCAACAGTTTCACCCCCGTCCACAGCCTCCCTGGAGAAGCCGCATGGCCAGTTCAGCCAGTTCCGCCCGCCGTTGGGAGATCGACGCGCTGCGTGGCCTGATGCTTGTGTTGATGACGGTGACACACCTGCCCACGCGGCTCTCGTCGCCGTTGGGCCAGCCTTTTGGTTATGTGTCGGCCGCCGAAGGCTTTGTACTGCTGTCGGCCTATGTCACCGGCATGGTCTACAGCCGGCTGGCGCACAAGCAGGGCATTCCGGCGATGCGCAAAGCGTTTGTGAAGCGCGCGCTCAAGGTCTACCTGTGCCAGGCCGCGAGCCTGCTGATGCTGTTCACGGTAATCGCCGCGGTAGGCATGCACGTCGCCCATGCGCCGGTGCGCGAGATCATCGCCTTCTACCTCAAGGACCCGATCACGGCCATGCTCAGTGGGCTGGCGCTGGTCTACGAGCCGCCGCTGCTCGACATCCTGCCGATGTACGTGGTGTTCATGCTGATCAGTCCGCTTGTATTGGGCTTTGCGCTGAAACGCGGCTGGGGCCTGGTGATGGGGGCGAGCATCCTGCTGTGGGTGCTGGCGCAGTACGACTTCGGCCGCTGGCTGCACCACGCCATGGTCGATCTCACGGGCCTGCCGGTGTCCTATGTCAACACCGGCCCGTTCGTCACCTTTGCCTGGCAGTTTCTGTGGGTGCTGGGCCTGTGGATGGGTGCGCACGACAGCGACAAACAGGCCGTGCCCTGGGCCTTCCCGCGTTGGGCGGTGCTGGCCGCCGCGGTGTATGCCGGGTTCTTCTTCGTCTGGCGCCACTGGTTCGGCCAGATTCCGTTTGAACAAGGCGTATGGCTCAACGACAGCTTCGACAAATGGCACCTGGCACCCGCCCGTCTGCTGAACCTGTTCGCGCTTTTGGTGCTGGCGATCCACTTTGCCAAGGGTCTGGCCAGCCACGTGCCGCGCTTGCGCTGGTTGGAGACGCTGGGTTCTGCATCGCTGCCGGTGTTCTGCGCGCACTTGTTGCTGGTGTTCCTGGTGCTGGCCTGGTGGGGCGATGCGCCAAGCGCGCGGCCCTGGTGGGGCGACGTGCTGCTGCTCGGCGTGGTGTTTGCGTTGTTGTACGGCGTGGCTGCGGTGACGCTGTGGCTCGAAAGCACACCAGCCCGCTGGGTGCCGGCCCACGAGCCCCATCCGGAATCTGGCGACACCGCGCCCGAATTGCCACCACCCTTGGGCGGCAGCCTGCTTACTGAACGGCTGCGACTTGCGCCTGGTGTGGCGGAACCTGTGCGCCTGGGACGAGATGTGGTGCGATGAGCGACTTCCACAGCGCATAGCCGGTTTCGTTCAGGTGCAACATGTCGGCCTGGAACAGCTCGGGCCGGGTCTCGCCGTTGGGGCCCAGCATCGCGGTGTGGATGTCGATGTATTGCGCATTCGGCACGCTGGCCAGGTAGTTGCCGATCAGCTTGTTGGTGTCGCGGATGCCTGCGATCAGCGAGACCCGAGCCGGGCTCGGCTTGATCGAGATGTAGGTGATCTGCGCGGAAGGCAGTTCCTCGCGCACCGCGCTGACAAAATGCTTGAAGCTCTCCAGCACCTGCTCGGGGCTGCGGCCTTCGGCCAGGTCGTTGTCACCGGCATACACCATCACCTGGCGCGGCTGGTACTGGATCACCAGTTCGCGCACATAGTGGTCGCAGTCGGCCAAAGTCGAGCCGCCAAATCCGCGGTTGATGACCACCGGCACTTGCCGGAAGTCGTCCGAGATATTGCGCCACATGCGAATGGTGGAGCTACCAACGAACAACACACCTTCACGGCCTGGCGGATGCGCCTTGTCGGCAGCGGCAAAATCGCTCAGGCTGGTCTGCCAGCGCAGCGCGTTGTAGGCCGTGGTCTGGGCCTTGGCGCTGGGCAGGCTCATCCAGCCAGCGGCCACCATGGCGCAGCCGACCAGCCATGGCCGCGCCACGGCCATCGTGCGGCGGCGGGCGAACGGCGGCACGGTGGCGACTTCTCCGGTGTTGGCATGCACCAGCACGGATTGGGACGTCATGCGGGTGGAAATCTTGGCGACCGTTTTCGAGACGGTGCTGGACACGGCTTTTGAAACGGCATGCGAGGTTTTGGAAATGAGGCGGCGACGGTGCATGTGGACGCTTTCTTTCGAGTGGACAACGGGGTGGACTGCCCTGAGGCAATGAGTTCCCATTCGGCGCCCGTCGGCAGGCGCAAAAGGGCTCATTTTCGAACCATTCTGTGTCAGAAATTGTCCCGTCTTGACCATCTCCAGTCAATGAACGGGGACTTTGGCTTGCCTGCACGAGCAAGGCCGCAAAAACAAAGGCCCCCGCGCGGATGAGCAGGGGCCTTGGCCTGGGCGGCGCGTTGCGTTGCGCCCACAACGCGCTGGTTCAGCCGAGCCGGACCGGCACGAAGATCTTGTCGCTGCCGCGCTGAATGAGCAGCGCCACCGATTTGTCGGACTTGGCCACCGCGGCGCGCACCTGTTCGATGCTTTTCACGGGTGTACCGTTCACAGCCAGCAGCACGTCGCCGGAGGCCACGCCCGCATTCGCGGCCGCACCGCCCGCTTCTTCGATCAGCAGGCCGGCCGGAATGCCGGCGGAGCGCAATTCATCGGGCTCGAGCGGCCGCAGCGCCAGGCCGAGCTTGCCCTTTTGCGCGCCCTCGTCCGCGTTCGCCACCTTGCTGGCCTTGTCGTTCAGGCTGCCGAGGCGGGCGTCGATCTCCACCGGACCACCCTTGCGCCACACGTCGAGCTTCACCGTCTCGCCTGGCGTGGACAAGCTGATCGCCGAAGGCAGGTCGCCCGACGACACGATCGGCTGCCCGTTGACCTTGCGGATCACGTCGCCCGGCTCCAGCCCGGCCTTGGCAGCGGGGCCGTTCTTGTCGACGGCCGACACCAGCGCGCCTTC
>JAQGMQ010000120.1 GCA_028292305.1 Rhodoferax sp. | reverse complement strand
GAGGGCGAGCCCATCATTCTGTTCGGCCATGTTTTTGCACCCACTGTTTGACGACTTCGGCGACCCGCTCCGGCTCCTTGGCGGCGAGCACGCGCAGGTGGTTGACCATCACGTCCACCGGCGAACCGGGTGGCGGCAGGTCGTAGTTCTCGAGCAGCGGCACGACCGGCATCGCGTCATGCGACAGGGCTGGCGTGTTGCCCGCGGCCATGCCCGGGCCGGGCAGGGCCAGGCCGGAGCCGCCGGGCCCTTCGAGCGCCGACAGCGGCTGCGCGCCGGGCTCCGCGCCTTCGCGGCGGCGCTCGGTGCCGGCCAGCCGCACCTGGGCGCTGCGCACCAGTGGCCGCACCACCAGCAGGAAGGCCAGGATCGCGGCGAGCCCGTAGGCCAGTGGTGTGCCGTAGTCGACGATGTTGTCGCGCTGTTGCCACCACGGCGCGGGCGCGGCGGGCAGGGTGAAGGGCAGTGACGACACCACCAGCTGGTCGCCGCGCTCGGTGCTGATGCCCAGGCCGTTGCGCAGCACCGACTCGATGCGGGCCAGGTCGTCCTTGCTCCAGCCGGTGGCACCCGCCGGTGCGGCGGCGCTGTTCAGCACCACGGCCACGTTGAGCTTGCTGAGCCGGCCGCGGCTGCGCTTGATCTGGCGGATGTTGCGGTCGTAGGCGTATTGGCGCGTGGTGGCGTTCTTGCGGTTGTTGGCGGCATCGGCCGGGCCGCCCGCCGGCGGTGGCGGGGCCGCATTCACCGGCCGGTTGGACAGCGAGCCCGGGATGCCGATGGCGGTCTGCGAACGGTCCTGCTCTTCGCGCATGGCCTCGGAGGTGACCTTCGGGGTTTCACCGTATTGCTCGATGGTTTCCTCGATGCGGTCGTCGTTGACTTCGGCCGTCACGCTGGCCTTGAAGTTGGCCTCGCCGACCACCGGCGCCAGCAGGTCGTGCACGTTGCGCAGCGCTGCATCCTGGTGGCGGCGCGCGGCTTCACCGCCGCCGTTGGCGTCGAAACCCTGGCTCAGGTCCACATGCGATGACAACAGGTTGCCGGCCTGGTCGACCAGGCTCACGCGCTGCGGGTCGAGGCTGGCCACGCTGCCGGACACCAGGTTAATGATGGCGGCGATCTGCTCGGGTGAGAGCCGGCGGCCAGGCTTCATCGTCAGCATCACCGAGGCCGAACTCTTCTCGCCGTCGCTCATCACGAACGAGGTCGACTTGGCGATCGACAGGTGCACCCGCGCCGCCTCGATGCTGTCCAGCGTGCCGATGCTCTGCGAGAGTTCGCCTTCGAGGCCGCGGCGGAAACGCACGTCCTGCACGAACTGGCTCACGCCCAGCGGGTCGTTGCGGTCCATCAGCTCGAGGCCGGCCGGCAACCGCGCCGTCACGCCCTTGGCCGCCAGCAGCATGCGCACCTTGCCCAGCATCGGCTCGGGCACCAGCACCTGGCCGCTGTCGGGGTGCAGGCGGTAGGGAATCTGCTCGGCGTCGAGCACGGCCATCATGTCGGCGGCGGCGAACTTCTCACGCGCGCCGAACACCGGCTTGTAGGCCGAGTCGCCGCGCCACAGCAACATCATCACCACGGCGGTCAGGCCGACAGCCAGCAGCAGCAGCGGGAGCAGGCTCTTGGCCAGGGCCGGCGGCAACGCGGGCAGGCCCACGGCGCGCAGGCGGCCAAAACTGGATTTCATGACAGCAAGCAAGGTGGTCCCCGGCGGATCAGAGCGGCAGCTTGACGAGGTCTTCCATGGCCCCCATCACCTTGTTGCGCACCTGCATCAGCATCGAGAAAGAGAGGCCGGCTTCCTGGCTCGACAACATCGCACCCACCAGGTCGTCGCTCTGGCCGCTGTCCACGGCGGCCATTTTTTCGGCCGCGTCGTGGTCTTGCTGGTTCACGCTTTGCAGGGCGTCGCGCATGCGGTCGGCAAAACTACCGGCCGCGGCGCCAGTCGGGCCGTCGTCGTTGGCGGCGGCGACCAGACCGTCCAACCCGGGCAGGCTGGCCTTCAGCTGGGCCAGGTCCGCGGCAATCATCTGTCCTAGCTCGGTTCCCATGGGCGACATTCCGGAAAGAGCACCGGACTCGGGTCCGACGCGGGTTATTGAAATGGTTGCAGTCTGGGCAGCATGATATGTCTATTTTTGTAAATGTTGAAGAAAAATCATCAAAACTGTAAATTTGATGAATATAGAGCCTCGAAGTTTGCGTGGTGCATGGCGCTGTGTGCATCGATCGTTATAAAACACAATCAATTTCATGTTGTGATCGTCAACATCGACAGGTGACATGTCACGGGAATCTGGTAAGCTGTTGTAACTGAAGCGTTTTTCGCAACGAAGATCGGCCTTGCGGTGCGGCCCTGCCGCCGCGGTGCCCATTGCAGACCTGGGCGGGTGCATCACCGTCGGGCCTTGCTCACAAGGAAATGAACATGAATATCGAGGCCCGCGTTTTGGCCGGCACCCTGCTGTTCGCGGTGGCGGGGGCGTTGTTGCTGGTGGTGGCGGTGTTGCGGCTGCGCCAGGCACGAGAGGCCTTGCAGGAAGCCCGCACGTCGCTCACGTCGCGCAACCAGTTCCTGGGCATGATGGCCCACGAGATGCTGACCCCGCTGCAGATCATCGTCAGCTCGGTCGAGCTGATGGAGATCAACGGCACCGTGCCGCTGCACGACGAAACCTTTCGCCGCCTGCGCCGCAGCTCGCAGCAGCTCGAAGCGCAGATGAACGACACCGTCGAGTTCGCGCGCCTGAGCGGCGGGCGGCTGAAGGTGTCGCCGATGCTGTTCCAGCCCGATCTGATGATGCAGCTGATCGTGGCCGACTACGAAGAGGCCGCCCGCGAACGCGGCGTGACGCTGACCGTGCGCTTCGACCCGAAACCCTGCCCGCGCGTCATCACCGACCCGGCGCGGCTGCGCCAGATCGTGTCGAACCTGATCTCGAACGCAACCAAGTACGCAAGCCCCGGGGAGGTCGTGTGTTCGATGTCGGTCAACGAACGCACGCACCAGGTCAACGTGGCCATCATCGACCAGGGCCCGGGCTTCGATCCCGGCCTGGACATCTGGGAACCCTTCGTGCGCGGCAACCAGCCGCAGATCGGCAGCGGCCTCGGCCTGGCCGTGGTCAAGCTCATGGCCGAGCTGCTGGGCGGCAGCGCCCGGGTGGTCAGCAAAGCCGGCGAAGGCTCGGCCTTCATGGTGCAGGTGCCGGTAGAGATCGAAGTCGTCGCCGGCGCAGCCCCGCCCGTGCCCGCCACCGACCGGCTGCACATCCTCCTGGTGGAAGACAACGACGACGTACGCCAGGGCTTGCAGACGATGCTGCAGGCGTTGGGGGCGCAGGTCGATCTGGCCGAAAACGTGGCCCAGGGGCTGGCGATGGTCGGGGCGCGGCGCTACGAGGGCGTGTTGCTGGATCTGCGCCTGCCCGACGGCACCGGTTACACCGTGGCCCAGCATGCGCGCTTGGCCGGGTCGCCGAATCTGGAGACGCCGCTGGTGGCCTTGTCGGCGTATCACGAGACGGATGCGCAGGGCGATTTGTTGTTTGCGGCGAAGTTTGAGAAGCCGATCACGGCGGCGCGGTTGAGGGCGGCTTTGGAGTTGTTTGGGTGAGGGTGGCGCCGGCAGCGGCGCTGAGTGGGTTCGCGGCAGTTTTGGTGGTTCGTTCAGCCTGTTGAGTCATCGGGTGTTGACTGGAAGCTGCTGGCCGGGAATCGCCCGGGGGCGAGTCACCTTCTTTTGCTTCGCCAAAAG
This sequence comes from Rhodoferax sp., assembly GCA_028292305.1. Taxonomy (GTDB): domain Bacteria; phylum Pseudomonadota; class Gammaproteobacteria; order Burkholderiales; family Burkholderiaceae_C; genus Rhodoferax_B. Next base: position 46 of record JAQGMQ010000120.1, on the reverse strand, counting down.
AAGCTAACGGAAGAAAAGGCGACCCGCAGTCCGGGACCCTGCGCTG
>JAQGMQ010000065.1 GCA_028292305.1 Rhodoferax sp. | reverse complement strand
GGCGGCATGAACTCCATCCGCGACCACATCCAGGAAACGTCGAAGCGGATCAAGCGGCTGGGCGAGTCGTCGCAGGAGATCGGCGAAATCACCGAGCTGATCTCGGACATCACCGAGCAGACGAACGTGCTGGCGCTCAACGCCGCCATCCAGGCGGCCTCGGCGGGCGACGCCGGTCGAGGCTTCTCGGTCGTCGCAGAAGAAGTGCAGCGGCTGGCCGAGCGCTCCGCCGATGCCACGCGCCAGATCGCGGCACTGGTGAAGGCGATTCAAACCGACACGCAGGACGCGGTGGCCGCCATGGAGCGGTCCACGCAGGGCGTGGTGGCCGGGGCCCAGCTGTCCGACAGCGCGGGCACGGCCTTGACCGAGATCGACCGCGTCTCGCGCCGGCTGGCCGAGCTGATCGAGCAGATCTCCAGCGCCACCTCGCGCGAGGCCGAGAAGGCCAACGTCGTGGCCGACAACATCCAGCACATCTTCGCCGTGACCGAGCAGACCGGCCAGGGCACACGCTCCACGGCGCAGCAGGTGCGCGAGTTGTCGCACATGGCCGAAGAGTTGCGCCAGTCGGTGGCTCGCTTCAAAATTGCCTGACGGCCACAGCCTTCATTTTCTGTCCGCACCGCCAACGCATTGCCGTCCATGAACGCCTTTCTGCAAGCTTCCGCATCCACGGCCGCCGATCTGCCCGATCAGGACCTGGGGCCGCTGGCCTGGGTGCTGGACGAGCTCCGCAAGACGCTCGACGCGTCGGTCAAGGCGCTGCGCCGCTACACCCGCGAAGTCGACGCGGCCCATGAGGCCGGCTTCGCGCCGCCGGACACGGCCCATCTGCGCATGGCGCGCCAGCAACTGCACATGGCGCTCGGCGCGATCGAGATGGTCGGTCTGGCCCAGCCCGCGCTCATGCTGCGCGCGATGGAGCAGGCGGCGCAGAAGTTCGTCGACAAGCCCGAGATCTGCACCGACGAGGCCACCGGCAAGGTGGAACGTGCCAGCTTCGCGTTGATCGATTACCTTGAAGGTGTACTGGCAGGCAAGCCTGCATCGCCGGTCGGCCTGTTTCCGCAGTACCGTGACGTGCAGAGTCTGGCCGGTGGCGCTGCGGTGCACCCGGCCGATCTGTGGCCGATGGAGTCACATGCCGGTGCCATCGGCGGCCTGGTGCCCGTGCCGCCGCTCGACTACGGCCCGCCCGTGCGTGCCCGGCTCGACCAGGCCGTGCTGAAGGTCGTCAAGACCGGTGACCCGGTGGCGGCGCAAGAACTCGGCGGCATCAGTCTGGGCCTGGCCGCTGGCCAGACGGCACCGCCGGCGCGTGCTTTCTGGACCTTGTCTGCCGCTTATTTCGAAGCACTCGGCCAGGGCCTGTTCGCTGCCGATCTGTACGCCAAACGCATCGCCTCCCGCGTGCTGACGCAATACGCGTCGCTGGCCAAGGGTGATGCCACCATCGCGCCGCGGCTGGTGCAGGACATGTTGTTCTTTTGCGCGCAAGCCGTGCCCGGGCAGCCCGCCGACGCGCCCACCCTGACCGCCGTGCGCCAGGCCCACCACCTGGAACGGCACATCCCGGTCGATTACGAAGTGCGCCGTTTCGGCCGCTTCGACCCGGCCTTGCTGGCGCAGGCGCGCAAGCGTCTCGCGGCCGCTACCGAGACCTGGTCGGCGCTGGCCGGCGGCGACACCCACCGCTTCAAGACCGCGCACGACCAGTTCGGCATGGTTGGCGAATCGCTGACCAAGCTCCACCCCGAAAGCGCGGTGCTGGCCCAGGCGCTGACGCAAGCGGTGGAAGTCACCGTGCGTTCCAACGCCGCACCGCCTGCCGCGCTGGGCATGGAAGTCGCCACCTCGGTGCTCTACCTCGAAGCCGCCTACGAAGAGCTGGACCAGGCCAACGTGCACATGGCCGAGCGCGCCCAACTGCTGGCCGGCCGGCTGCAGCGTGTCATGCGCGGTGGCCAGCCCGAGCCGCTCGACCCGTGGATGGAAGAGCTGTACCACCGCGTGAGCGACCGCCAGACCATGGGCAGCGTGGTCGACGAACTGCGCAGTTCGCTCGGCGAAGTGGAGCAGACACTCGACCAGTTCTTCCGCACCCCGCGCGAAAAGGTGCCGCTGGCCAAGGTGGCCAACCAGCTGTCGCAGATGCGCGGTGTGATGTCGGTGCTCGGGCTCGACCAGGCTTCGCATGCGGTGATGCGCATGCGCGAAACCGTCGACCGCTACCTCACCGATGACCTGACCGACGTGCCCGCGCGCAACGCCAGTTTCGACAAGCTCGGCAACAGCCTGGGCGCGCTGGGCTTTCTCATCGACATGCTGGCCTACCAGCCCCAGCTGGCCAAGAAGCTGTTTTTGTACGACGAAGAGGCCGGCGAATTCAAGCTGGTGATGGGCCGCACGGCGTCGCACCATGTCGAGGAAGCCGAGGCGGAAACTGTTGCACCTGATGCCGAAGTGGCCGCGCCCGCCATGGCAACCGGCCTGCCCGGCGCCTACCTGGACGCGCCGGGAAGTCAACCGCTGCCGACCTGGCCAGAAGCCATCTCCGCCGATGTGCCGGAGACCGTGAACGCCGCGCCGGCGCGCCCGGCCGAAGACACCGGGTTTCCGGCGCTCGAAGAAAACGCCACGACCAACGAAGCCACCGCCGAAGTGCCATGGCAGGGTGAAATGCCCTCCGAGCCGCTGCCTCTGCTCGCCGAAGCAGCGCCCCCAGGGCCCACTTTCGCGGCGGACACCCACGCGCCCGAGGCGCCGCCGGAGATCACGCTCACCACCGACGACGCAACGCTGGGCCGGATCACCCCGACGCTCGTACCGGTGGCCGCGCCAGCCGCCTTGGCGCCTTCCGCAGACGAAGAAGGCAACGAAGACGACGAAGAACTGCGCGAGATCTTTCTCGACGAAGCCCGCGAGGTGGTACAGACCGGCCTGGCCGCCGTGCACGCGCTGCGTGGCCAGCCCACAGCCGTCGGCGCACAGACCAGCCTGCGCCGTACGTTCCACACGCTCAAGGGCAGCGCGCGCATGGTCGGCTTCAACGAGTTCGGCGAGGCCGGCTGGGCCATGGAGCAATTGCTCAACAGCTGGCTCGCCGAGCAGGCGCCGGAGAATCCGGCCGTGCTTCAGCTTGCGGACGACGCGCTGCGCGGTTTGAGCCTGTGGGTCGAAGACATCGCCGTGGGCGCTGCCGGAAGCTGGCGCGCCCAGCCATTCCGGGTGGCTGCCGATGCGCTGCGGCTCGACCGCCGCACCGTGCCTTTGTCCCTGTCGGCCATGGGCTTGGCGGAGGCGCCGGAGGTCCTGCCGGCGGCGGACGTGCCGGCCGATGACGTGCAGCAAACCGTCGACGCGCCAGACTTCGAGGAGACGGTGCTGGAACTGCCCGTATCTGCGGAGGCGGAGGCGGACGCGGCACACGCGCCTGCAGCGTCCGATGCGGCCCTCGACTTCGATTTTGGCGATCTGGCGATGGAGGACGGGTCCGACGCCGCGCCCGCGCTGCCGCCTGCCGACTTCCTCGACCTGCCGCCTGTAGCGTTCGCCGAGCAGACTGCGTTCGACGCGGCCGACACGGCAGAGATCGCCGACGAATTGGCGATGGTGTCGCCCGTTGATGACTTCGACTTCGATATCCAGGTGGCCGACGAATTGCCGCCCGCCGAGTGGGTTGAACCGCTGGTGGCCGAAGCGCCCGCGCTGATCGAGCCGGCGCCAGTCGCTTTTGCCGAACAGCGGGCTTTCGACGAAGCCGGGGCGGCCGAAGCCGAGGAAGAGCCGGGAGAAACGGCAACGGTGTCGGCATCCGCTGACTTGGTCGAGCCGGAAGCACTGCCTTTTGCCGAACAACTCGCTTTCGACGAAGCCGGCAAAGCCGAAGTCGAAGAGGGCGCTGATGATGTCGATGGCGTCGTGGACGAGGTCGCAACGGCGTCCGCACCTGATGCGTTGGTTGAGCCGGAGCCGCTGACATTCGCTGAGCAACGGGCCTTTGACGAAGCTGGTCAGGCTGAAGTTGAATCAGAAGCACCACCAGAAGCGGAAGACGCAGAAGAAGCCGCCACCGCAGTGGTGCCCGCCGATCCGGTCGAGCCGGAACCTCTGGCCTTTGCCGAACAGCAGGCGTTCGACGAAGCCAGCGATGCCGAAGTCGAGGCGGCAACTGGCGAAGCCGCATCGGCAACGGCATCGGCTGAATTGGTCGAGCCCGAGCCGCTGGCTTTTGCCGACCAACAGGCATTCGACGCGGCCAGCCCGCCCGAAGCCGAGACCGTCGACTCCTCCGTTCCCGTGCCCATGCCGGTGCCCGAAACACCGCCTGCGCCCGCCCCTGAGCCCGAGTCCGAACCCGAGCCGCCGGCCCCACCCATCGAGGAGCCGACGCCAACCCCGCCGCCCATCACCGAGCCGGAGCCCGACAACGACGCGGTCAAGGCCATCGGTTCGCTGCGCATCGGCATTCCGCTCTACAACGTCTACCTGAACGAGGCCGACGAATGGTCGCGGCGGCTGTTGACCGAGCTCAACGAATGGGCGCTGGAGCTGCACGAGCCGCTGCCCGATTCGACGGTGGCGCTGGCCCATTCGCTGGCCGGCAGTTCGGCCACGGTGGGCTTCCAGGCCTTGTCGCAAATGGCGCGCGCGCTCGAAGATGCGTTGTCGCATGTGCAGATGGAGGCGGTGGGCACGCCGCACCATGCACGGGTGTTCACCGACGCGGCGGAAGACATTCGCCGTTTGCTGCACCAGTTCGCCGCCGGCTTCCTGAAAGACCCGAGTCCGGCCGTGCTGCGGGCGCTGCGCGACCTGCTTTCCGCACCGCACTCGGTGAGCGCGGCGGAGGAGATTCCCAATGCGGTCGAGATGGCCGCCGAGCCGGAACACACGGCCAAGGACGACGCAGACGTCGATCCGGCGCTGGCGTTCTTCAGCACGGGCGAGCCGGCCGCGGCGGCGGACGCGGTCGCCGCTTCGGCCACACCCGCGCCCGAAGCCGAGGGCAGCGACGCGATGGACCGGCTCATCGACGAGGCCATGGCCCGCGCCGTTGCGTCCGGCACCGACTTCGACGACGACCTGGATGTGATCGACGTCATCGACGCCGATCTGTTTCCGATCTTCGAAGAAGAAGCCTCCGAGCTGTTGCCGCAACTCGGCGGGGCGCTGCGCCAGTGGCGGGCCCGGCCAGAGAACACCGGTGCACGCAACGAAGTGCTGCGGGCGCTGCACACCCTCAAGGGCAGTGCGCGCCTGGCCGGCGCGTTGCGGCTGGGCGAACTTGCGCACCGGCTTGAAACCGCCATCGAACGGCTCGGCTCCGACGCGCCGCAGGCCGCGGAAATTGAGCCGCTGCTGTCACATTTCGACGTGTTGCAGGCTGATCTGGACGTGCTGCGCGCGATCCATCTGCCCGGCGCTCCGGGCGCTGTCGTGTTGCCGCTGAATGACGAGATTGACTTGGGCGTCGCCACCGAAACCGACGTGCTTTCGACCCCTGCGGTCGAGCCGGTGGCACCGCTGCCGCAACCGGTGGCCCGCCGCGCCGGCGATATACCCGGCAGCCGCCTCGTGCCGCCGCGCCAGATGGCCAACCAGTCTGTGCGGGTGCGTTCCCAGCTGCTGGACCGGCTGGTGAACCAGGCGGGCGAAGTCATCATCACCCGCACACGTCTGGAGGCGCGGCTCAACCAGCTGCGCAGTTCTCTGGGCGACCTGACCGGCAACCTCGAGCGCCTGCGCCAGCAGTTGCGCGAAATCGAGGTGCAGGCCGAATCGCAGATGCAGTCGCGCCTCGCGCTGGTGAAGGATTCGGCGCAAGGCTTCGACCCGCTCGAGTTCGACCGCTTCACCCGCGTGCAGGAACTGACCCGCATGATGGCCGAGTCGGTGAACGACGTGGCCACCGTGCAGCGCAACCTGCAGCGCACGGTGGAAGGCACGGAAGACGATTTGGTGGCCCAAGCGCGCCAGGCACGTGAACTGCAACGCGACCTGCTGCGCACGCGCATGGTCGAGTTCGAAGGCATCGCCGAGCGGCTTTATGGGGTGGTGCGGCAGGCTTCGAAGGACACCGGCAAACAGGTCAAGCTCGACATCACTGGCGGCTCCATCGAGATGGACCGCGGTGTGCTGGACCGCATGTCGCCCGCGTTCGAACACCTGCTGCGCAACGCCATCGCCCACGGCATCGAGTTGCCGGACGCACGCGCGGCCGCGGGCAAGCCGGCGGCAGGCACCATCCGCATCGGGCTGCACCACGAGGGCAACGACATCTCGGTGACCTTCGCCGACGACGGCCGCGGGCTGGACCTGGACCGCATCGGCGCCAAGGCGCGCGAGCAGGGTTTGGTCGCGCCCGATCAGACGCTGGACGCCAGCGAGACCGCCGACCTGATCTTCACGCCGGGCTTTTCCACCGCCGACCAGATCTCTGAAATCTCGGGCCGGGGCATCGGCATGGACGTGGTGCGCGCCGAAGTGCAGGCCCTCGGCGGCCGCATCGAGACCGCCACGCAAGCCGGGCTGGGCACGCAGTTCAAGATGGTGCTGCCGCTGACCACCGCGGTCACGCAGGTGGTGATGCTGCGGGCCGGCACGCTGTCGATCGGCGTGCCCGCCAACCTGATCGAGATCGTGCGCCGCACACCGGCGGCCGACCTCGATGCGGCCTACCAGCGGCAGACGCTGGATTTCGGCGGCGAAGAGGTGCCTTTCTTCTGGGCTGGCGTGTTGCTGCAGTCGTCACCGCGCAGCACCGAGCCCGGGGGCAAACACAGCCCGGTGGTGGTGTTTCGCAGCGCGGCGCAGCGGCTGGCGCTGCATGTCGACGAAGTGCTGGGCAACCAGGAGGTCGTGGTCAAGAATCTCGGGCCGCAACTCTCGCGGTTGCCAGGCCTGTCGGGCATGTCGGTGCTGGCCTCGGGCGCGGTGGTGCTGATCTACAACCCCGTGGCTTTGGGCACGGTGTACGGCGACCAGGCCCGCGCTTGGCAGGCTGCGCATGCCGCTGGCGCCAATGCCGGCAACACCGCGGTGCAGCCTGCGGCGCAGGAGGTGCCCTTGGTGCTGGTAGTCGACGATTCGATCACCGTGCGCCGCGTCACGCAACGCCTGCTCAAGCGCGAGGGTTACCGGGTGAGTCTGGCGGCCGATGGCCTGCAGGCCTTGGAGCGATTGCGCGAAGAGCGGCCGGCCCTGGTGCTGTCCGACATCGAAATGCCGCGCATGGACGGCTTCGATCTGGCCCGCAACATCCGCGGTGATGCAGAGACGAAGGATCTGCCGATCGTGATGATTTCGTCGCGGACGGCGGAGAAGCACCGGGAACATGCGCGGAGCCTTGGGGTGAATCACTACCTTGGGAAGCCGTATCCGGAGGAGGAGTTGTTGAGTCTGGTGCGACGGTATGCGGTGCAGGGGGTTGAGGTTTGAGCGGCGGACCGGTCGTCCGTTGTTTGCGGTGAAATTATGGAAGCTCTTATCGGCCGTGCGGTTGGAGTGGGGTCTGGCTGAACGCGCTGCGCTCAAACAACGCCAGCCCTGATCCGACAAACCCTCCGCTCCTCGGCGCATTTAAAGGGGATGGGTGGGTTGTGGTACCGAACTCCGGACGCCTCACAGTGCTGGCTACCGTCTGTATTGCTCCC
>JAQGMQ010000048.1 GCA_028292305.1 Rhodoferax sp. | reverse complement strand
ACGCTGTGGTTCGCCTACCGCGATCCGGCCACGCCGTGGTTCGCCAAGGCGCTGTGCTGGTTCGTCGTGGCCTATGCGCTGAGCCCTGTCGACCTGATCCCCGACTTCATTCCCGTGCTGGGTTATCTCGACGACCTGGTGCTGTTGCCGGCGCTGGTCTGGCTTGCACTGCGCCTGTTGCCGCCCGCCGTGGTGGACGCCAGCCGACTGAAAGCCGACGCCTGGATCGCGTCGAAACGCGGCAAACCCCGCAGTGGCGTCGGCGTGTGGCTGGTGGTCGGCATCTGGCTGTGTGGGCTGGCCGCGTTGGCGTATTGGGCGTTGAAACGATTCGGCGGCACCAGCCTCTGATACGAGACCGCCTGCGGCCAGCGAGCCCCAGGATAGTTATGCCCCGACGCACGACGGCTACAGTCGCTCACCCGCGAAAGGAACACCATGGCCAACCTGCTGAACCGGACCAAGGACGATCCCTGGCACCTGACCACCCCGCCCGGCACGTCCGCCTACACCCTGCACGTCGCCGAGAAGGACGGCAAGCCCATCCTGGTCTGCACCGTGGGCAGCACCGTGTTGCACTACGACGCCCGCTGCGTCGACGACCTGCAGGCCATGCTGCGACAAGCCGGCGATTGGGTCGAGCTCGGCGGCGCAGACGAACAGAAGCCCGCCAAGGCCGGCACGGTGGAAGCCTGGGGCCGGTCGGAAGCCAACCCCGTGCAGGGCTGGTACGGATTGAAGAAAGGCCTGCGCGGCCGCTTCGGCGTGTATGTGCCGCCGCTGATGGAGGCGCTCTGGCTCTGCGAGCTGGAACACAACCCGAAGAACAACCGCATGCGGGCTCGGTGAGGCCGCGCCATGACTATGACTTCGAGTCGGCCTACCGCAAGTGCGGCGTCACCCGTTTCTCCAGCAGCGCGACCAGTTCAGGTTGCATGAACTGGTAGTCGTCGCGTATGTCCAGGCAGACAATTTTCTTGCCGGCAAGATGCCTTTTGAAGCACCGCATCAACTGCATGCGATGCCGTTTTTCCATCACGCAAATGACGTCGGCCCAGTCCAGTTGATCCGCGCTCAGCGGGCAATCCGCGTCTGGGGCCAGGCCGGCCGAGTCGGTCTCGATGCCCGGCATGGCGGCAAATACCTGTTCCGCCGTGGGGCTGCGCAACCGGTTGCGGCTGCAGAGAAAAAGCACGCGTCGCACCGATGACCTATTCGGTAAAAAGGGGCCGCGAAAGTTGATGGTGCGCCAGACGCGTTACCACGCGCTTGCCCCCAAATAATCCGTCTTCCCGATCCCCAACCCCTGCTGCCGCAGAATCCCATGCGCCGTCGCCAGATGGAAGTAGAAATTCGGCAGCGCAAACTTCAGCAAATAGTCTTCGCCAGTGAACGTGGCCTTCACCGTGGGGAAGTTCAAGCTGACCTCCCGGAGGTCGCTGCCTTCGAACGCCGCGGGGTGCACGCTGTCGAAAAAGGCCAGCGTGCCGGCGATGCGCTGCTGCAGTTCGCCGATGGTGGACTCGGTGTCGTCGAAACGCGGCGCGGCCACGCCGGTCAGGCGGGAGATGCTGCCCTTGGAGGTGTCGGAGGCGCGCTGCACCTGGCCGGCCAGGCTCAGCATGTCGGGGGCGAGCCGGGTGTCGATCAGGACTTTGGGGTCGATGCCTTTTTCATTGGCATAGGCTTCGGCTTTTCCGAGGTAGGTGGACAACACGCCCAGGCCGCGGTGGAACGCGGGGACGGACAGACGGTACAGCGGGTGGTGCATGGCGTGGCTTTCAGGACGGGGAAGCCGATGTTAGCGACGCCCGCCGTTTCCTGCTGCCGCCGCAATTCAACCCTTGTTGACTTTGGCCACCGCCATCACCTCGCCCATCAGCCCGCGCGGGCGCACCACCAGCATCAGCGCGATGAGCACGCCGATCAGCACCACCTGCAACGGCGCGGCGCGGGCCTGGTCGGCTTGCGAGACCAGGCCACGCAGCAGGCCGCCGGCGGCCGTCCAGAAGCCCCACACCAGGAATGCGCCGGCGATGGCGCCGCGGTTGTTGCCCGAGCCGCCGACGATCAGCATGGCCCACAGCTGGAAGGTGAGGATCGGCAAGAAATCCTCCGGTGCGATGAAGCCGACGAAATGCGCGTACACCGCGCCGCCCAGCCCCATCAGCATGCTGCCGATGACGAAGCTCTGCAGCCGCACCGTGAAGGACCGTTTGCCCAGCGACGATGCCGCGTCTTCGTCTTCGCGGATGGCGCGCAGCACGCGGCCCCAGGGGCTTTGCACCAGCCGTTCCAGCGCCAGGTAGACCACGCCCAGCAGCAGCAGCGTCATGGCCAGGTAGGCCAGCGTCCACGGCAGGCCGGTGCCCAACCAGCCCTGCATCGGCTTGGGGATGAACTGCACGCCGAACGGCCCGCCGGTCAGGCCCTTGGCGTTGTTGGCCACCAGCTGGATGGTGACGGCAATGCCGAAGGTGGTGATGGCCAGGTAGTCCTGCCGCAGCCGCAGCGCCAGCGCGCCGACCAGCAGGCCGACCACGCCGCTCACCGCCATCGCGGCCAGCATGCCGGCGGCCACCGGCCAGCCCAGGCCGCCGAGCCTCCCCGCGGTCTCGGGTGTGGTCAGCAGGGCCGAGGTGTAGGCGCCGATGGCCACGAAGCCGGCCACGCCCACGTTGAACAAGCCGGTAAAGCCCCACTGCAGGTTCAGGCCCAGCACGATGATGGCGTAGGCACTGGCGAAGACCAGGAAGAAGCTGCCGTAGGACAGCCAGCCCGACAGATCCGGCATCATCGTTTTTCTCCGAACAGCCCGGTGGGCCGCACCATCAGGATCGCGATCAGCACCGCGAACGCGGCGGCCGAACGGTACTCGGCCCCGACGACGCTCACCGACGCGCTTTCGGCCAGGCCGACGATCAGGCCACCCAGCACCGCGCCCCAGATCGAGCCGATGCCGCCGAGGATCACGGCGGCGAACAGCGGCAGCAGCAGGTCGACGCCCATGGTCGGCCGCAACTGCACCGTGATGCCGGCGAACACACCGGCCACCGCGGCCAGCGCGCCGCCGATGAGCCAGGTGGCGCGCAGCACCCGTTCGGGGTCGATGCCGGTCACCCGGGCCAGGCCGGGGTTGATGGCGGTGGCACGCATCGAACGGCCCAGCGTGCTGTGCCGCAGGAACAGGTGCAGCGCCGTCACGGTGAGCAGCGTCAGCGTCAGCACGACGAGCTGGTCAGGTGTGACACGCAGCCCGCCCCACACGCTGCGCGGCAGCAGCGGCATGGCGATCTGCAGGTTCTGCGTGTAGTACTGCGGCACGCCGCCCTGCCAGAACAGCAGCAGGTTGCGCAAGGCCAGCGCCGCGCCGAAGCTGGCGATCACCAGCGTGATGGCGCCCTGCTTGCGCAGGCGTTTGAACAGCACCGTGTCGAGCGCCAGCGCCATCAGCGCGGTGAGCGCTGCGGCCACCACGCCCGCGCCCAGCAGGCCCCAGCCGAACGAGAACGGGCCGATCGGCGCGGCCAGGCCCGGGCTCAGCGCGGCCAGACCGGTGGAGGCCATGAGCGCCAGGTAGGCGCCCCAGCCCAGCAGCTCGCCATGGCTGAAGTTGGAGAAACGAACGATGGACAAGGTCATGCTCAGGCCGATGGCCCCGAGCGAAATGACCGAGCCGATGATGAGTCCGTCGGCAATGATCTGCAGCATCAGGCGGGTTCCTTGGCGGGCGGTGGGCTGCCCTGTTTGCCGGTGTGGCGCCCCAGGTAAAGCTCGGCGATGCGGGCGTCGCCCAGCAGCTCGGCCGACGTGGCCACCACGCGTTCGCGCCCTTCCACCAGCACCGCGGCGCGGTCGGCCAGGGCCAGCGCGGCCTTCACGTTCTGTTCGACCAGCAGCACGGTGACACCGCTGTCGCGCACCTCGCGCAGCTTCAAGAAGACCTGGTCGACGAGCTTCGGGCTCAGGCCGGCCGAGGGCTCGTCGAGGATCAGCAGGCTGGGCCGCGCGATCAGGGCGCGGGCCACGGCCAGCATCTGGCGCTGCCCGCCGGACAGTTGCCCGGCCGGCAGGTTGCGTTGGCGGTGCAGGTCGGGAAACATGGCGTAGACCGGGTCGACGCGTTCGCGCCGGCTGGCCTTCATCACCGAGGCGGCAAGTTCCAGGTTTTCGGCAACGCTGAGGTTGACGAACACGTTCTCGGTCTGCGGCACAAACGCCAGGCCGTTGAAGACCATCTGGTGCGCCGGTGTTCTGGTGATGTCGCGGCCATCGAGCAGGTTGCGACCGCCGCTGATCGGCACCAGCCCGGCCACCGCCTTCACCAGCGAAGATTTGCCCGCGCCGTTCGGCCCGAGGATGGCGAAGATCTCGCCGCGCTGCACCTGCAGCGAAGCGCCGCGCACAATCAGCAGGCCGGGCTCGTAGCCGGCCTGCAGCGATTCGATGGCCAGCGCCGGCACCGCCGCGCTCATGCCGCCGTCCCCAGATAGGCTTCGACCACACGCGGGTCGTTCAACACCTCGCCGGCATCGCCCGAGGTCAACAGCTCGCCCTGGGCCATCACCATCACCGGCTTGCACAGCGTGGCCACGAGGTCCATGTTGTGTTCGATGATCAAAAACGTCGCGCCCTGTCTGTTGAGATCGGCCACCTTGTCGACGATCTGGTCGAGCAGCGCCGGGTTGACGCCGGCACCGGGCTCGTCGAGCAGGATCAGCTTGGGCCTGGACACCATCACCCTCGCCAGCTCGAGCAGCTTGCGCTGGCCGCCCGACAACACCCGCGCCGGCTGGTCTTCCAGTGCTGACAAGCCGACGAAATCGAGCCAGTGGCGGGCCGCGGCGCGGGTCTCGCGCTCCTGCGCCGCCACCTTGCCGGGCTGGAACCAGTTGGCCCAGAACCGTTCACCGAGCTGGCCGGTGGGGGCCAGCATCACGTTGTCCAGCAGCGTCATCTCGGGGAACGGCCGGGGGATCTGGAAGGTGCGCGCCAGGCCGGCCCGGAACACGTCGCAGGCGGGCAGGCCGGCAATGGCCACGCCGTCCAGCGTGACCCGCCCCGAGGCCGGTTTCATGAAGCCCGCCAGGCAGTTGAACAGCGTGGTCTTGCCCGCGCCGTTGGGCCCGATCAGCCCGCCGATGCTGCCCGCCTTCAGGCGAAACGACACCTTGTTCACCGCCTGGTGACCGCCGAAGTGTTTGCAGATGGCGTCGACCACCAGCAGGTCGCGCCCGTTGTTGCCCCCTTGGCCCGCTTGGCCCGCTTCGCCCGCTTGGCCTGGCATTTCGCTTGGCATCATGTTCAGAGGCCCGACGTGATGGCTTCGGCTTCGATCTCGACGAGATAACCCTCGCCGATCAGCTCGGCCACCGCCAGCATGGTGTTGGCCGGGCGGATGCCGCCCGATGCGTCGCCGAAATAGTGGCCGTGCACCGCGCTCACGCCCTGCCAGTCGCTGGCGCGCGTGAGGTAGATGCGGGTGCGCACCACGTCCTGCAGCCGGCCGCCCAGGGCCTTGATGCTGGCTTCGATCTTGTCGAGGATGTAGGTGGCCTGCGCGGCCGCATCGCCCCGGCCGATGAGCTGACCGCTGCCATGGGTGGCGGTGGTGCCCGAGACCATGATGCGGTCGCCCACGCGCACCGCCCGTGCGTAGCCCGCCAGTGGCTCCCACACACTGCCGCTGTCGATGGTCCAGCGGTTGTCATGGCCCGGCACACGCTGCCGTGGCCACAGCGGCGCCACCGATTCGAGGTGGTGGCTCAGGTCGCCGGAAGCCGTGAGGAACGGCGGCCGGCGGTATTCGTCGCCACAGTCGCCGGGCAGGCGGCGCGTGGCGGCGAAGGCCGCTTCCAGCGCGGTGTGGTCGTCGGCATCGAGCGCGAAGTCGAACAGCTTCAGGTTGTCGGCCCGGTGCTCGCGTTCACCCAGGCGCGCACCCAGGATCACCGCCGCCACGGCCGGCTGTTCAAGCACCCAGCGCGTGGCCACGTTGGAGATCGACACACCGTGTTTCTGGCCGATGCCGTGCGCGGCCCGCAACACGTTCTGCAACGCGGCCCAGCCGCCCACGGCGTCGATGAAGCGGCGGTACTTCATCTTGCTCCAGTCATTGACTTCGGTGGGCTCGGCCACGTCCAGCCAGCGCTGGCTCAGGAAGCCGCCGCCCAGCACGCCGTAGGTCAGCAGCCGCACGCCGCGTTCCAGGCACAGGCTGGCCATGGCCTCGGTGCCGCGCCGGTCGAGCAGTGACATGCAGACCTGGTTGCTGGCGATGGGGATGCCCTCGGCCAGCAACAGCCGCAGGTGCGCGGTGTCGAAATTGGCCAGGCCCAGGTGGGCGATCAGGCCTTCGTCGCGCAGCCTGGCGAGTTCGACCATGGCGTCGATGTAGCGCGGGTCGTCGAAGGTCCACCAGTGGAACTGCATCAGGTCGATGCGCGGCACCTGCAGCCGGTCGATGGCGCGCAGCACGCCTTCGCGCACGACGGCCGCCGTCATCGGGCCGGGCGGCGGGCACCACTTGGTGAATGCGCGCACGCCGGGCCGGTCATTGGCCGCCAGCAGCGTGCCGGTGATGACTTCGGCCGAGCCGTAATGGTCGGCCATGTCGAAGGTGTCGAAGCCGGCGCCGGCGTAGTCGGCCAGGGCCGCCGCGCCGCGCTGTGGGTCGATCAACGTGCCCCCGCGCTCCATGTCGGCCACCTGCCACAGGCCGGTGACGATGCGCGAGATCTCGAGGCCGGGCGCCAGCAGCGCGCGCTCGGGCCGCGCGGCGTGGCCGGTGCTTGCAGGCACGCTCATTTCGGCAGCTTGGCCTGCACGGCCTGCACGTCTTCGGCCGACATCTGGCCGACAGTGGTGACTTCGCCGTTGGTGATCTTCCAGGTGCGGAACGGGCCGGCGATGTCGCCGTTCTTGTCGAATTCGACCGGGCCGATCACGCCCACGTAGCGCACCGGTTTCTTCTCGCGGATCAGCTGCATGGCGCGCGCAAAACCCTGCGGGCCGGCGTACACCACCTCGCCGCCGGGCGCGGTGACCTTGCGGATGCCGTCGCGGATCGAAGCTGCGTCGAACTTGCCGGCCTGCGCGATGGCCAGGCCGAGGATGGCACCGGCGTCGAAGGCGCGGTCGGCCGCGGGTGCGCCGGCATCGAAGCCGCCACTCATGGCCGGATAGGCACCGGCGAAGAAGGTGGTCGACGGCGTGCTGGTCGAGCCCGACGACGTGCCATAGGCATTGGCCAGGAACTGCGGGCCCACGCCCTTGATGAAATCGGCCGCGTTCATGCCGTCGTTGAGCAAAAATTTCTGCGGCCCGCCCTGCTGGATCCAGGTGCGCACGATGGTCGTGCCGTCGCCGGGATAGCCGATGAAATACAGCGCCGGCGGGTCGGTCTTCAGCGCCTTGGTGACTTCGGCGTTGTACGAAGACTGCTCGGGGTTGTAGGGCGTGACGTCGATGACCTTGCCGCCCAGCGCTTCATAGGCGCGGCGGAATTCGCTCACCATGTTCACACCGAAATCGTTGTTGACATGGATGATGGTCAGCGACTTCATGCCCTGGTCGAGCGCGAACTTGGCGGCTGCCGTGCCCTGCAGCGCGTCGCTGGTGATGGTGCGGAAGAACCAGCCGTTGGTCTTGCCGTCGGCGGCCAGTTTGGTGAGCGATGGCGACGACGAAGCCGGCGAGATCTGCACCACGCCGGCCGGTGCGGTGACCGAGGTCACGATCGGGATCGTCACCGAGCTGATGATGCCGCCGATGATCGCCGGCACCTTCTTCAGGTCGACCAGTTGGCGCGCCTGGTCCACGCCCACCGAGCCCTGGCTCTGCGCATCGCGCACGTCGAAGCCCAGCTTGCAGCCGGCGATGCCCTGCGCGCCCGCGGCTTTGTTCAGCTCGTTGAAGGCCAGCTCGACGGACTTGCTCGCGGCCTGGCCGTAGCGGCCCGCGGCGCCGGTCAGCGAGACCACCATGCCGACCGTGTGGGTGCACGCGGGCGACTGGGCTGAAGCGGGGGTGGCGGTCATGGCGCCGAAGGCGGCGGCAAGTGCCAGGGCGGCGGTGGACTTGGTAGGGCGCATGGTGAAGACTCCAGTGGGTGGTGGGCGGGCAGGATAAATGGGGAGACGAAATCAGGTTTTGTTCAGGTCGTACTTCATGATGCGGCCGTGCGGGCCGGTCTTGTCGCGCTCCAGGCTGTAGGTGTCGCCGGCCGGGCCGGGGCACACCGCCAGGATGGCGTCGATCTTCGCGTGGTCGGCCGCGTCCAGCCGCAGCCGGAAGACTTCGAGCGTGTCGCCGATGCGGTTGCCGTAACGCGCGCCGACGATGGCCGCGGCCACGGCCGGCTGGTCGAGCACCCAGCGCATGGCCACGGTGGAGAGCTGCACGCCGTGCCGCTCGGCGATGGCCTTGAGCGCCGCCAGCAAGCCCTGGAACGCGGCCCAGCCGCCGAACTCGTCGATGATCAGTTTGTACTTCACCAGCGAACGGTTCGACAACGCCTCGGCCGGCTCGGGCTGGCCCAGCCAGCGCTCGGTGAGGAAGCCGCCGGCCAGCGTGCCATAACACAGCAACTGCATGCCGCGGCGCGCGCACATCGGCGCCAGCAGCGCGGCGGGCCGGCGGTCGAGCAACGAATACTGCACCTGCATGCTGACCAGCGGCACACCGGCGTCGAGCAGCGCCTCGGTGTGCGGCGTGTCGAAATTGGTGCCGCCGAGCTGGGCGATCAGGCCCTCCTGCTGCAGCGCCGCCAGCGCCTGCGCAGCCTCGACATGACGCGGCACGTTGTAGTCCCACCAGTGGAACTGCACCAGGTCGAGCCGCTCCACCCGCAGGCGCTGCAGCGAACGCTCGACGATGCGGCGCACGTACGCGGCATCCACGCTGGCCAGGTCGCCGTAGTCGGGCACGAACTTGGTGTGCACCTGCAGGCGCGGCAGGCCGAGCGCCGCGCGCCGGGCATTGAACTCGCCATACATGGCTTCGACGCCGGTATAGATGTCGGCGCCGTCGACGGTGTTCAGCCCGGCGTCGACAAAGGCCGCCATGTCGGTCAGCGCGCGTTCGCGGTCGACCTCGCCGTGGTCGCCGGCCAGCTGCCAGCCACCGCGGACGATGCGCGGAATGCGGTAGCCGGGCGCCAGCGCGAGGGTTTCGACGGGAGGGATGGTCATGGCTTTGGCGCTGGGGGTCATCGGCTGTTGAATCAATGCTTCACCAACGGCACGGCCGTGGTGTCGGCGTGGCGAAACACCCGTTTCCCGAGCCGCGTGATGCGAAACCGGGTCGGGCAATGCGGATCGGGGCAGGCCACTTCGGCGTCGGTGCTCATCCAGTCGTTGGCCTGCGTGGCGCGCTGCTTGGCCGGCAGCAGGGGCAACAACGCCGCCAGCGAATACATCGAAAAGCCCTGGCCCGGCGGGAAATGCAGCATCTCGCCACGCACCTCGAACCAGTCGCCGACCTGGGCGTTGCACTGGATCTTGCGGTCGTCGGCCACCACCACTTCGACGCGCAGGTCGTACAGCTCGAACGCATCGCTTTCCATGGCCCACATCCTTTTCGGTCGTCGCGGCAGAAGAGTCCGAAGCGGGCCTCGAACCAGTTTCGGTATATTTTTATACCGTTTCGAAAAGATTATTGGCCTGCGAATTTTTGCTGTCAAGAAACATCGGTGGCCGCACCAAGTCGGCGCGTGCGCCCAAATTTGGGCAGGTGTCGCGGTTAACCCGCCACCGGCGAAGTCCGCCGCCGTTGACCTAGGACCGGTGCCTTGTCCGTGTTCAGCGCCGGCGGGCTCAACAAGCGCCGGCGCGGCGCCTTCTGGCTCACACGCTGCCACGCCGCCTCCAGGACTTCGATGCGCTCGGCCGTGGCCTGGTCGATCTGCGCCGGGTCGCCGCTTTCGATGGCCTTCAGCGATTTCGCCAGTGTCTGGGTCGAGGTGGCGATGTCGGGCAAGGCCAGCACGGCCAGTGTGCGCACCAACTCCATGCGCCGCATCATCACCTCCATCATCTGCACGATGATGCTGTTCTGCGTGGCCCGCGCCACGGCAATGTTGAAGCGTGTGCTGGCCACCGTCATGCGCTGCGCGAGTTCGTTGCTGACGCGGCCCTTGCGCGGCTGGGCGCTGGTCTGCTCGCTCAACTCGACGGCGCTGCGCATGCGCGCGAAGTCGGCCGGCGTGGCGTGCACCGCCGCCATGCGCGCCACATGCGGCTCGAACAGCCGGCGCGCCTCCATGGCGCTTTCGATGTCTTCGAGCATGGGCTCGGGTAGCGGCATGCCGCTGAGCCCTGGCGGCACCGTCTCGCTGATGACGAACAACCCGCCGGCCGAGCCCGGCACCACCTGCACGATGCCGGCCTGCACCAGCAGCTTGATCGCCTCGCGCAGCGTGGGCCGGCTCACGGCCAATTGCTCGGAAAGATTCTGCTCGGACGGCAGGCGCTCGCCGATGCGCACGTCGCCGGCGCGGATCGCCTCGGTGATGCGGTAGGCCACGATCTCGCAGGGCCGCACCAGCTGCACGGGCTGAAAAACAAAACGGGTTGGTTCGGTGCGGGCCACGGGTCCTCCAATCGCCTGCATCCTAATGCAAGCGCGGCGCCGCGTTGACCACCATCGCCGGCCGCTGCCCTGACTTGTCCCCTCGCCCGCGTGCGGGAGAGGGCTAGGGTGAGGGCCGGCTAGTCGCGCAGGGGTGCCTATGACCACCCTCACCCCAGCCCTCTCCCGCACGCGGGCGAAAGAGTCACACCGGCAAGCCTTCAACGCGCCAGAAAATCCCGCACCAGCTTCGTCGTCGCACCCGGGTTCTCTTCCATGATCCAGTGGCCGGAATCAGGCACGATGCCCTCGGTCACGTTGTCGGCGCCAGCGCGCATCACGGTGGCCATCATCGGGCCGAACGACTTCTCGCCGCCGAGCGCCAGCACGGGCAGCTTCAACTTCCCGTTCGCCAGCCAGGCGCGGTTGTCGATGGCGTCCTGGTCGAATGCGGCGAACTGCGCGAAGCCTGAATGCATCGCGCCCGGCAGGGCATAGAGCTTGGCGTAGTGCACACGCGCGGCCTCGCTGAAGCGGGCCGGCGAGGCCGAGAACTCGTTCCAGAAGCGGTCGAGATAGATGCGTTCACGGCCCGCCACCAGGCGCTCCATGTCCGGCCCGCCGAAGCGGAAGTGCCACAGCAGCGGGTTCTTCAGAATCTCTTCCCAGGGACCGACGCCCGGCACCGGCGCGTCGATCAGCACCAGCTTGCGGATGCGCTCGGGGTATTGCGCGGCGAACTGGAAAGCCACCATGTTGCCGATGTCATGGGCCACCACGTCGGCCTGCTGCACACCCAGCGCGGCCAGCACGCCGCTCACGTCGCCGGCCTGGGTCTTCTTGTCGAAGCCACCCGTGGGCTTGGACGACAGGCCCAGCCCGCGCAGGTCGGGCACGATCACGGTGTGGTCGCGCGCCAGCTCCACGGCGAGGGGAACCCACATGTCGCCCGTCTCGCCGTAACCGTGAAGCAGCAGCACGGCCGGCCCGGTGCCGCCGGAGCGGACGTGGATCGTCGCGCCATTGGTGGTGACCTCGCGCACGGTGAAGCTCGCGGGAAAGTCGAGCCCCTGCGCCGACGCGGACGCCGGGGCCACGGAGAGCATCAGAGACGTGGCCAGAGAGCCAAGAAAGCCAGGTAGGCCGAGTAAGCCGAGATGGGTGCGCATGGGATTCCCTCGATGGTTTTGAGCACCAGATGCCGCGGGATGCAGCTTTGGTGTGACCGAGTGTCCCGCAAACATTAGCCGCCGACTAGCCAGGCACCAGGCCAATCAGCTTCAACTGGCGGTTGAAGATGAACGGCGCTCGTCCAGCGCTGTTCCGCCGCTGCTCCGCCGCTACTCCAGCGCTTCCGGCATGGCCGACGCCGGGATGTTCGCCGTGATCAGCTTGCCCATGCTCACACGCGGCTCGACCGCAAAGCCCAGGGCCTCATAGAACCCGGTGACGGCTTCGTTGCCGGCCAGCACTTGCAGGTTGACCTTGATGCAGCCGCGTGCGGCCAGCGCGTTTTCGGCATGCACCACCAGCGCGGCGCCGACGCCGCGCTTCTGCTGCCGCGGGGCCACCGCCACCGAATACAGCCAGCCCCGGTGGCCGTCGTAACCCGCCATCACGGTGCCGACCACACGGCCACCATTGAGCGCCACGAAGAACAAGCCGTCGGCCAGCGCCAGCTTGCGGTCGATGCTCAGGCCGGGGGCGTTGTGGCCCGTGGCATGGCCGAACACGTCGTGCCACAGGCGGACGACGTCGGCGCGGTGCGCGTCGTTGGAGAAGATAGTGATCTGGGTCATGGGCGGACGCGAGGCAGCTGAACGGGTGTCGATTTTGCCGCAGCGCCGCGCCGCGTGCCTGCCAGATCCGCGGCCACCGTCACGGCCGCGGCCAACCGCATCCGGCCGCACGCTGGGCCAAGGCACGCGACCGGTAAAGCGACGCTCTCAGGCGCGCGCCGACGGCGCCGCCAGCGCACGCCGGGCAGGTGTCCGGATGGCCTTGCCCGATGCTGGCGCGCCTGGCCGTACCGCAGCCGGTACGGCACGCAGTGGCGGGGCCGGGCGGGTGTCGCCACCGGCCAGCTTGAACACGGCGACCACCTGCACCAGTTCCTGTGCCTGCGACTGCAGGCTGGACGCCGCGGCCGCCATCTGTTCCACCAGGGCCGCGTTCTGCTGCGTGGCCTGGTCCATCTGCGTGACGGCCTCGCCCACCTGCGACACCCCGGCGCTCTGCTGCCGGCTGGCGACCGAGATCTCGACCATGATGTCGGTCACGCGGCGGATGGCGTTGACGACCTCGGTCATCGTGGTGCCCGCCTGGTCCACCAGGGCCGTGCCCTGCACCACCCTTTCAACGCTGGCGCTGATGAGGCTCTTGATTTCCTTCGCCGCCTGCGCGCTGCGGCCGGCCAGCGACCGCACCTCGGAGGCCACTACCGCGAACCCACGACCCTGCTCGCCGGCACGGGCCGCTTCCACGGCGGCGTTCAAAGCCAGGATGTTGGTCTGGAAGGCGATGCCGTCGATGACGCTGATGATGTCCGAGATCTTGCGGCTGGACTCGTTGATGCCCTTCATGGTTTCAACCACCTGGCCGACCACTTCTCCGCCCTTGATGGCGACGGTGGACGCCGTCATTGCCAA
>JAQGMQ010000005.1 GCA_028292305.1 Rhodoferax sp. | reverse complement strand
AGCGGCGCGGCATGGCCTCGTCGCTGCAGGCCTGCATCGGCTCCA
Organism: Rhodoferax sp.; assembly: GCA_028292305.1. Taxonomy (GTDB): domain Bacteria; phylum Pseudomonadota; class Gammaproteobacteria; order Burkholderiales; family Burkholderiaceae_C; genus Rhodoferax_B. The sequence goes on along the minus strand of JAQGMQ010000005.1, from coordinate 3,877 downwards.
CCGCCAACGGCCTGGTGGCCGGTGTGATCGCACCGCTGGTGATGCACTCCACCGTGGACCTGGCGGTGTCGTCGCTGCTGATGTTGTGCGTCGGGCTGGTGGCCTGGCTTTACCTGCACCACCGCTGGCCCGAGATCGGCCGTGTGTCGAGCGTCTGAAGCCTACGCCGCGAAGCCCTTCGGATTCGCGCGCTGCCAGCGCCAGGTGTCGGCGCACATCGCTTCCAGCCCACGCTCGGCGCGCCAGTCGAGCAGCTTCAGCGCCGCGGCCGGCTCGGCATAACAGGCCGCCACGTCGCCTGCGCGGCGCGGCATGATCTGGTAGGGCACGGGCTTGCCGCTGGCCACCTCAAAAGCCTTCACCATGTCGAGCACGCTGTAGCCTACGCCGGTGCCCAGGTTGACAGTGAGCAACTCGGGTGAACGTTGCAGCGCCTGCAGCGCCTTCAGGTGGCCGGCCGCCAGGTCGACCACATGGATGTAGTCGCGCACGCCGGTGCCATCGGCGGTTTCGTAGTCGTTGCCCCACACACTGAGCTGCTCGCGCTGGCCCACCGCCACCTGGGCCACGAACGGCATCAGGTTGTTGGGAATGCCGCGCGGGTCTTCGCCGATCAGGCCGCTCGCATGCGCCCCCACCGGGTTGAAATAGCGCAGGATGCCGAGCCGCCAGGAAGCGTCGCTGCGGTGCAGGTCGCGCAACATGTCTTCGATCACCAGCTTGCTGCGACCATAGGGGTTGGTGGCCGAAAGCGGGTGGTCTTCGGTCAGCGGCAGGTACTGCGGCTCGCCATACACCGTGGCCGACGAGCTGAACACCAGGATCTTCACGCCGACCTCGCCCATCGCCTCGAGCAGGCGCACCGTGCCGACCACGTTGTTGTCGTAGTAGTCGAGCGGCTTCTGCACCGATTCACCCACCGACTTCAGGCCCGCGCAATGGATCACCGCGGTGGCCCCATGGTCGCGCAGCGCAGCCACCAGGGCGGCGCGGTCGCGGATGTCGCCCTGCACCAGCCTGGGCGTCTTGCCGGTGATGCGCGCCACCCGCGCCAGCGATTCGGGCTGGCTGTTGCTGAAGTTGTCGAACACCACCACCTCCTCGCCGGCGTTGAGCAACTCGACGCAGATGTGGCTGCCGATGTAGCCGGCGCCGCCCGTCAAAAAAATCATAAAAGCCTTTCGCGCTGCAGTCGGAGGATGGGATGTGGTGACCGCTCGTCGTGGAATTATGGAGGCAAAAATTGCGCCACACCGACTTGCCATGGCCGGCCAGGTGACAAGCGGCAAGGCCCACAATCACACCCCATGCGCTCATTCAGAAACGCCCTTGCCGCCAGCCCCAAACAGTTCGTCGACGCACTGAACTGGCTGCTGGCCGCGCCCTGGGTGGGGGCCATCATCCCCTTCTTTTCGCTCGGCGTGGGTTATGCCTGGAGCTCGTGGAAGGGCGAGATCGCCGCCTCGTTTTTGGTGCCCGCGTCACCCACCAGCGTCAACTTTTCGCTGCATTCCACGCTGTTCTGGCTGCTTTGCCTGCTGCTGCTTTCGCTGGGCGTAGGCAATGCCTGGGCCAAGAACCGCGACAGTGCCAGGGCTTCGGCCGAAGTCAAGCAACTGCTGGCCTCGCTGCAGCAGCGGTCGCAGGAGTTGACCACGGCCGTCGGGCAACTGCATTCGCTGCCGCCGCTCGGCGTGCTCGAAGACTTCCGCAAGGGTTACGACCTCTGCGACAGCATCTCGGCCAAATCGGCGCAGCTGGACACCACCGCCGCCTCGGCGCGCGCCGATCTTGAAGTGTTCCTGCGCCGCTTCCTCACCGTGATCGGCCGCGTGATCCAGACCTTCGACGGCCACCACCTGGCCGGCAAACGCGTGCGCTATGGCCTGAACATCATGCTGTACCTCACGCGCGAAGAATTCGAAGCCCGGCCGGCGCTGAAGGCCGAACTGGCGAGGCGCCTGCGGTATGCCGACGTCGGCCTGTCGCTGGACAACGCGGCCGGCGTGCTGGACATGTTGCCCGCCGTGTCGATCGCCGACGGCATCGAATCGCCCGACCGCGAGCTCGAACACTTCGCGATGCCCGTAGCCTTGGCACCGGCCCACGCCGACCGCGCCTCGAAAGAACGCCCCACCCTGCCCGGCGCGGTCAACGCCTGCGTCAACCTCATCCACGTGGCCTACGCCAGCATCGCCGACTACCGCCACGCGCTGGAAGACCTGAAGGCCAACGACGCCGTGAAGGCCGACATGCTCGACTACTTCGACCAGCCGAACATCCGCAGCAGCGTGCAAAGCTTCGTGTGTGTGCCGCTGTTCGCCAGCGACACCGGCCTGGTGGGCGTGCTCAACATCCACCTCGACGTGCCGAATCCGCGCATCAAGGACCGCATGGAGCTGCTGGTGCCACTGGTCGCACCCATGCGGCAGCAACTCGCCCGCTTGCTCTTGAAGTACAAATTAATATACTTGACGTGAATTGGCCGACCGCCATGAAAGAAACCGCGCCCATGTCCTACGTCTTCGAGAATGCACTGAGCCCCACGCCCGGGTCGTCCGCGCTGTCGGCCAACCAGGCCTTGCTGGACGAACTGAAATGGGAGGTGGATCAGTTTCTCGGCAGCGGCCTGGCGGAGCGATTCACAGTGGCCAGCCCGAACGGCGGCTTGCGTACCGAGGTGCGGGACATTCCGGCGCATTCGCTGCCCATCACCCACCCGGCCTTCCGCGAAGTTGCCAGCGCGGCCAATCAGGGCTGAACTGCGCACCCAGGGCTCGCTCGGCCGGTGCGCGTGGGCCGTTCCACGACGGCCTTGCTCAGCGCCGACAGTCAGCAAGTCCTCATCTTTTCCTACAAGCCCGGCCGCCCGCCCATCTCAAAATGGTGCAGTGCAGCAGGCGTTTCGCCATCATGGTTGGCGGTGCTGCTTCCCATCAAAGCTTCAGGAAAGAGGACCTCATGGAAATCGGCAAACACGCAATGCTTTCGACCTTGCAACGCTTCGACCTCATGGGCACCGGCTGCAAGGTCGACGAGTTCATGCCCAACGAATACGCCAGCGAAGCCGAACGCATCGCCCGCCTCGTGGCCGACGGCAAACCGGTGCGCGACGCCATCATGGTCACGTTCGATGACCACTTTTGGGAAGGCTGTTTGCTGGAGCCGGAGCGGGCGGGGGATCTGGAAAGGTTGGTGAGGGATTTGCAGGGGGCTGTGCGGCATTGAAGGTGCGTCTGCTCTGGCAGTTGAGCGACAACCTCAGCTGTTCTGCGATCGACCTCATCGGCCCAAATGGCTACACATTACTTGGTGAGAAAAAGAAAAAAGCCCGCTACTGGATCAATAGCGGGCTTTTGTCTTTAACTTGGTAGGGCGTCACGGACTTGAACCGTGGACCAAAGGATTATGAGTCCTCTGCTCGAACCAACTGAGCTAACGCCCCAACCGAGCCGCCATTGTAGGGGCCGCTTCATGGGCGGTTCGGCATCGGCGCCAGGCTATTTGTGGTGACTCAGCGCGTTGCTGACCAGCTTGGACGTGATGTCGACGATCTGGATCATGCGGTCGTACGCCATGCGCGTCGGCCCGATCACGCCGAGCGTCCCGACCACCTGCCCGTCCACCTCATATGGCGCGCTGACGATCGACAGTTCTTCGAACGGAACGACCTGGCTTTCGCCGCCGATGTAGATGCGCACGCCGGCGGCCTGGCTCGAGATGTCGAGCAGGCGCATCAGTTGGGTTTTTTGCTCGAACAGATCGAACGCGCGGCGCAGGTTGCCCATGTCGCCGGCGAAGTCGCTCACGGACAGCAGGTTGCGTTCACCCGAGATCACGACTTCGTCCTGCTCCTGGGTCAGGGCTTCGCTGCTTG
>JAQGMQ010000900.1 GCA_028292305.1 Rhodoferax sp. | reverse complement strand
GGCCGCAAATACGCCGACAAGATCCGCCGCGGCCAGCTGTGGTCCGACGCGCAGATCGCCTATGACCAGAACAGCGGCAACACCGTGACCTGCGCCCATCTGCGCGGTGTCGAACACGCCATGCGCGACGCCGGTATCTTTGTGCGCCTGCTACACGGCCCGGTGGTCACCGCCGACTGCCGCATCGACCTGCCCCGCTTCGCGCAGCAACATGGCGATGCCGCCCTGGCGCTGTATGAGGAGCGCCACGACATCGACCGTTCGTACCACGACCCGAAGACGGCGATGTTCCACTGCCCGGCCTGCAACACGCACCTGGTGGTGGTGCACCCGGAAGAAGCGGCGGTGGACACGCCGTGGTTTCCGGTGCCACGCGACGCGACCGCGGCTTAGTCTTAGTCGATCTCGGCCACCACACCGTTGCCGGCCAGAAACGCAGCCCGTACCACGGCGCCGGGCAGCATGGCCTGCACAGCGGCGCGGTAGTTGCGCAGCTGCTGCACCAACTCGTCATGGCGCTGCGGTTGCAGGGCCGACTTGTAGTCCAGCACCCACCACTCGCCGCTCGTGCGGTGGCGCACCAGCCGGTCGAGCCGCAAGGCCTGGCCCTGGTGGTTCAGCGCAACCTCGTTGCCGTGCCAGTCGACCTCGGCCGCGTCCCAGGCCCAGGCGCCGGTGCCGCCCAGAATGGCGGCGGCCATGCGGCTGGCCTGTTCGGCCTGCGCGGCTTCCAGCAGGAACTCGCGCATCACCGCGGCGACGTGGTGCCCCCCAGCGGCCGGCACGCCGAGCTGCGCCCATTCGAGCAGGCGGTGCATGGCCTGGCCGATGGCGGATTCGGGCGTGGTCGCAGCCTTGGCCGTGGGCACCGAGGCGGTGGTGAGCGGCGGCGGCAAAGCCAGCGTGGGCAGCACCTGCAGCATGAAGTCATCGGCCGCTGATGCGGCAAGCGCGTCCACCCCGTCAGGCGCGTCGTCTTCGTCCGGCTCGGGCACGGGCATGGCCAGCGGCGCCAGGCGCTGCCACCAGCTGCCGTCCACCGCGATGCGCGGCGCCACCGACGAGATCGCCAGCCAGCGGCGCGCGCGCGTCATGGCCACGTACATCCCGTTGAGCTCTTCGCGTTGCCGCGCGGCCTGTTCGGTGCGCACCGCGTCGACCGTGCAGGCCGGCGGCCGGGTTTCGCTGACCAGGAACACCAGGCGCTCGGGCGCGACCGACTCGCCGGGCCATTCGACCAGCACCCCCATGGTCTCGGCCTTGCTGGCGGCGGCATCGGTGTCCAGCAGCAGCACCAGCGTGGCCTCAAGCCCCTTGGCGCCGTGCACGGTGAGCAGGCGCACGGCGTTCACGTCGGCGCTGACCGGGGCCTTGACGCCGCCCGCCTTCAACGCCCGCACCAGCGCATACGGCGTGGCGTAGCGGGCACCGTCGATCTGCAGCGCGGTGCCCAGCACGGCGCGCAGATTGGCCAGCACGGTGCTGCGCAATGAGGCCGGCGTGGCGGCGGCAAAACGCGCCAGCACGTCGCCATCGGCATAGACCGCGTCCAGCGCATCGTGCGGTGGCAGGGTGTCGACCCAGGCCTTCCAGCGCAGCAGCACCGGGCCGGCGCTGGCCAGCAATGGCGGCAGCGGTGCGTCGGTCTGCAGCAGGTCGAACCAGCTCAGGTGGCGCGCCGCGCGCTGCAGCAGCGCCAGCGCCACCAGGTCGGCGTCGTCGACGCCGAACAGCGGCGACTTCAGCGCCCGCGCCAGCGACAAGTCATGCGCGGGTGACACCAGGGCGTCGAGCAGCGCCACCACGTCCTGCACCTCGGGCGCTTCGGCCAGATCGGCCTTCTCGGGCTGCTGCGTGGGCACGCCCATGCCGCGCAGCACCTCCTGCATCACACCGAGCCGGTCGCGCTTGCGGGCCAGCACCATCACGTCCTTGGGCTGCAGGCCGTGCTCGGCCATCTGCTGCACCAGCCACGCGGCGGCCTGGCGGCATTCGAAGCTGCGCAGGGTTTCCTCGGGCTCTTCGCGCGGCGTGGTCAGGCTGTCGCGCCAGCGGCCTTCGGCGTCCAGCGCGTCGAACGACTTGTCGGCCTGGCCAGCTTGCGCGATGTCGCGCGGGATGGCCGGCAACTGCGCCAACGCGCCCGCCAGGTCCGACTCGGTGGTGTGCGTACGGAAACCGTCATAGGCGCCCACCGCCTGTGCCGCGCCCATCGCGGCGTTCACCGCGTCGATCACCGCCGGGGCGTTGCGCCGGGTGTGGTCGCAGCTGAGCAGATCGCCACCGAGCCCGCTGCGCACGAAGGCCTGCGCGGCGCGGAACACCTGCGGCTCGGCGCGGCGGAAGCGGTAGATGCTTTGCTTCGGGTCGCCGACGATGAACACACTCGGTGCCGCGCTGCCCGCGCCGGCGTAGCCGCTGAGCCAGGCATGCAGCGCCTGCCACTGCAGCGGGCTGGTGTCCTGGAACTCGTCGATCAGCAGGTGCTGCACGCGCGCATCGAGCCGCTCCTGCACCCAGCCACTGAGCACCTCGTCGGACAACATCCGCGAGGCCGCGCGTTCCACGTCGTTCATGTCGATCCAGCCCTGGGCCCGCTTGAGCGCCGCGAACTCGGCCACCAGCAGCCGCGTGAGCCGCGCCATGCGTTGCTGGTGCGTCCAGGCGGCGTGCTGCAGCTGCGCCTCGGCCACCCGCAGCACCAGCTCCTGCGCGGCGCGGATGGTCTCGATGCCGACGATCTTGTCGCCGAACTTGCGCGCGCCGCCGGTGTTGGTGAGCAGCGCCTGCATCACGCCCGCCGTGTCGCCGGCGGTGAGCGCCATGACCAGCTCGTCGCCTTTGGCGGCGAAGGTGCGGGCGCTGGCGCGGCCCAGGTTGGCGGCGGCCTCGAGCAGCAAGGCACGGCCGCGGGCCTGCCAGCAAGCCTGCTCGGGCGCGGTCAGGCCGGCGAATTCGGGAAACTGCGCGTCGAACGGCAGCACCGAGGCATCGACCACGCCTTCGGCATCGGCCAAGCTGAACTCGACCCGCTTCTGCAGCGCGGACGCCAGCGCCTTCTGCGCCTGGAACCGGCCATGCTCGGCGACCAACGCGTTGAAGTCATCACGTGCGGACGTATTGGCGACCACGGTGGTGTAGAAGCGCCGCCACACCTGGCGCACGGCTTCGCTGTCGTCCTCGAGCAACTCGTAGTTGGCCGGCAGGCCGAGTTCGTCGAGCACGGCCAATGGGGCGGTGCGCAGCAAGGCGGCAAACCAGCTGTGGAAGGTGCGGATCTGCACCGGCCGGCCGCTCGCAAGCAGGCCGGCGTGCAGGCCCTGCAGACCCGCGGCTCGGCTGGCCGCGGCCTGCGGTGCGATGCCGCGCGCCACCAGTTCACGCTGCAGCGCTTCAGGCTCGGCGGCGGCGAACGCGACCAGCCATTCGTTGAGCCGCTGGCGCATCTCGCCGGCGGCTTTCTTGGTGAAGGTGATGGCCAGAATCTCGTGCGAAGCGGCCGCTGCGTCGCGGCCTTCGCGCGGCTCGAGCAAGGCCCGCAGGATGCGCGAGACCAGCATCCAGGTCTTGCCCGCGCCGGCGCAGGCCTCGACCGCGACGCTGCGCCGTGGATCGCAGGCGATGGCATAGAAGGCTTCGCGGCTGACCGGTTGGCCGTTGTGTTCGTAGGCTGGAGATGTCATGAAGAATGCTGAGACTCAGTCGAGCCAGTGACCTCGGTGCAGTTCGGCCTCGCACTGGGCCGCGTCGAAAAACTGGATTACCTGCCAGCCGCGTTCGCGTGCGCTGGCGATGTTGTGGGCGTTGTCGTCGATGAACAGCGTGCGCGCCGGGTCGAGGCCGAACTGCTGTTCGGCCAGCGCGAAGATGTCGTGCTCGGGTTTGATCAGGCCCACGCGGGCCGAGAAGATGCCGTCGTCGAAATGGTGAAAGAAACTGCGCTCGGCCAGCAGGCGGTCGGCATACGGCGCGGGCATGTTCGACAGGTAGACGAGCCGGTGGCCGCCGGCCTGCAGACGCGGCAGCAATGCGGCGGTGTCGGGCTTGGTGTGCAGGTGGTCGGGCACGGTCAGGATGAAGTCGAGCAGTTGCGGCGCCGGCACGCCGGTGCCCGGCGCGAGCAACGTGGCCAGAGCTGCAGGCTCGATCACCCCGCGGTCGAAAGCGGCCCAGGCCGAGTCGGGCGCGAAGCCGTCGAACAGGGCGGCGCAGAGGCGTTCAGCCTCGGTCTGGTTCCTGGCATGGAGCGGCAAGATTTGCTGGACCAGCTGCACCGGTTGCCATTGCAGGAGGACGGCGCCCAGGTCGAACACGACGGTGGTGGGTTTCATGGCGGTGCTTTCTGTGGGACGCAGTGCTGGCGGGGACGACCGCCCTCACCCCGGCCCTCTCCCGCGGGCGGCAGAGGGAGCAAGTCAGGGGCTTGCCTAGTCATTCCAGAAGTCCTTGCGGCACAGGCCGCGCGCGGCGCAGAACTCGCAGGCGGCGCCTTCGCCCAACGCCGCCAACACGGCGCCGTCGCTGATGCGCTGCATGTCGCCCAGAATGCCGTGCACCAGCGCATCGCGTGCGGGCACCACGTCGGTTTGTTCGAAGAGTTTGCTGCCGTCCTTTTCGCCCACGTTGAGGTACGCGGCACGCAGCGTGTCGTGCGGCAGCAAGGCGGCGTAGAACGCCAGCTGGGTGTCTTCCAGCGGCTGCTTGATGCGGCTTTGCGTCTTGGTCTGGTTCTCGGTCTTGTAGTCGATGACCATCACCGCAGCTTCGTCATCGGCTGCTGACCCTGAATGGTCGATCCGGTCTATCCGGTCGATCCGATCGATGGTGCCGATCAGGGTAATGGTGCCCATCGGCAGTGTGCGTTCGGCCTCGGCCTGGGTGAACGCGCCGCCGCCGGCCTCGTGCTGGGCCAGCCACACCAGGTAGCCGTCGCGCACGCGGGGCCAGGCCGCGGCGAAGGGCAGGAACTCTTCATCCGACAAACCCATGCCACGGGTGATCTCGGCGGCGGCGGCTTCGACCATCGCCGTGCGTACCGAGGTGTCGTGCGTCGGCGCCTGTTGCAGCGCCTCATGGAAAGTCTTCAGCACGGCGTGCAGCCAATTGCCGAAGTCGCGTTTGTCGACCTCGCCTTCCAGCTCTTCCGATTCCTTCAGGCCGAGCTGGCGCAGTGCGAAGAAGCGGTAGGGGCAGCGGCGCAGGTCTTCATACGCACTGGCCGACAGACGCAGCACGGGCAAGGCCTGACCGACCGGCAATGGGCGCAGGCTGGGCTGTGCGGCCACGCGGCGCAACGGCCGCGGGTCGGCGGCCTGCACGTGCACCTCATCGAGGTTGTGCGACACCAGGGCCTGCACCAGCGGACTCGGCAACAGCGTTTCGCCACTGGCATCGCTTTGTCGCCACAACACATCCACCACCGGCGTGCGCAGGGCTTCGCGCCAGGCCCTGCGTTGGGCGGTGGCCAGGGCTTCACGTGACGGCAGGCCCAAGGCCGCACGCTGCGCCGCGGTCCAGGCGCCGGGCGGCTCGGGCGACGCGGCCAGCCGGATCTCGTCGCAGCCCGGCAGCACCACGGCCGCAAATTCACGGGCCAGCAACTGGCTCAGCGGGGTGATCACGACCTGCTCGTGCAACGGGTAGTCGGGCACGAAACTCGCAGCTTCGAGCGCGGTGTCTACCCAATGTGAAAAGTCGGCAGCGCTGAGGCGCCGACTGGCCTGTGGCAGGTCGACCAGTTCATGCTCCGCGCCCTGCAGCAGGCGCAAGGCGGTCAACACTTTTTCACCTGCCGCATCGGCTTCGAGCAAGCCCCATTGGCCGCTTTGCTGCAGGTGTTCGCGCAGGGCGACGAGCCAGGCCGTCAGCGGCCGGGCGCGTTGCAGCGCGGCACGCAAACGGTTGGCCTCGGCGACTTGTTCGGCCATGCCCTCGCGCTCGAAGTTGGCCGATGCGCTCCAGCTGCTCCAGTCGGTGGCGCCGGCCTGGCGCAGCTTTTTCTCGAGCGTGCGCACCATCGACGCGGGGAACGCCGGCGCGTTTTTCAGCCAGTCGAGCACGGTGTCGCTGCCGGCGTCCCAGCGGCTGGCGCGCAGGGTCGACATCAGGTGGCCGGCCGCGCGGGTGGTCGACAGCTTCCAGCCGGTCTCGTCGCGGATGGCCACGTTGTGCGCGGCCAGCATGGCCCGCACGCGGCGGGTCAGCAACCGGTCGATGGCGGCCAGGCCGACCGGCAAACGGCCGGCCTCGATGTGGCGCAGCACACAGGCCGCGGCGCGGTGGGCCTCGTCTTCGGCGTCGCGGGCGGGGTGCAGCGTCGGCTGGGCCGCAACGACGTCAAAGGCGACGTCGGGGTCGATGTCAACCAACTCGGACATGTCTGACATGTCTGACATGTCGGACATGTCGGGCCAGGGGATGGTCACGGCCTTGTCGCCCCATGCCGCAGCCAGGGCTTGCGCCAGCCCATCGGGTTGGAAACCTTGCAGTACCACCACGCAGTCGAGTTGCGCGGCCAGCGCCGGCGACCAGAGCACGTCGGTGGTGTAGCTCGATACCGCCGCCCATTCGAGGGCCACGCGGGCCACGGCGGCTTCCCATGCCAGCACCGGCGCATCCATGCCCGTGGTCAGCGCGGCGCGGGCTTCGACAGCCCAGTCCTGGCGCCTGGCCGGGGCCACCGAGGCGGCCAGGGGCGCGAGTTGGTGCGCGGCTTCGACGAGGCGCCCCGCCAGCGCGTCGCGCTGCGCGCCCAGGCCCGCGGCATCGAGCAAGGCCGGCGCCTGCAGGCTGTCGATGGCCGGGTCGCCGCGCAGGTCAAGCGGCGACAGCGCCACGCCGCCCAGGCCGCGCGCCCAGTTCATGGTGGTCTCGAAACGCGGTGCGAATCCATCGGGTCGCGACTCGTCCCAGAGCTTGCGCGCATGG
>JAQGMQ010000882.1 GCA_028292305.1 Rhodoferax sp. | reverse complement strand
AGCATCCGCTGCTGCAGGCGCGGCGCTACGCCATGGACCTGAACGATGTGCTCCAGCGCGACCCGGCGCTGGTGCACGACGCCGGGCCGTTCAAGGGCAAGACCCGCGTGCCCTACGGCTGGGGCTGCGTGATGTCGAACCAGCGCGCCAAACAGACCGCCGGCACCGACTTCGCGGCCGCCTTCCCCGAATACAAGACCCTGCTGCGCGACGACCTGGACGAAGACGTCGACGCCTATGAATTCGAGAAGCGGCTGTGGGGGATGTATGCCGGCTGGACGCCAGAAGCGCTGAGCCTGCCTCAGCGCGACCGCGTGCGCTGGCATCTGTTCCCCGAAATCCGCATGCGCCAGACCAGCCTGTTCGACGCCAATTCAGCGGACGATGACACCGGTGGCCAGGCCGCCGAATGGGTGCTGCCCGACCTGATGGAAGTCATGGATCTGCAGCAGGAGCAGGTGGCCCGCACGCTGGGCGAGGGGCACCGCGTGATCCACGGTGCGGCGGGCTCGGGCAAGACCATGATCCTGATCTTCCGCGCCCAGCAGCTGGCGGCCGCGGCCAGGCCGGAAAAACCGATCCTCGTGCTTTGCTACAACCGCGCGCTGTGCGAGCGTATCGACGCCATGCTCCGCGAGCGCGGTGTGGACGAGCGGGTCGTGGTGCGCACCTTCCACAGCTGGTGCCAGGATCTCAAGCGCAGCTACCAGCTGGCTGTGCCGCAAGGCCTGTCCGACAACGCCTATTACGCCGCCTTGTCGGACACGGTGTGCCGGTCGGTGGAGACGGGCCTGGTGCCCGGCGGGCAGTACACGGCGCTGTTGATCGACGAGGCCCATGACTTCCAGGACGCCTGGCTGCAGATGGCCGCGCGCATGGTCGACGCGTCTTCCCAGTCGCTGCTGGTGCTGTACGACGATGCGCAGTCGATCTACCAGAAGAAGCGCAAGAAGTTCAACTTCGCCAGTCTCGGCATCCAGGCCCAGGGCCGCACCAGCGTACTGCGGCTCAACTACCGCAACACGGCCGAGGTGCTGGCTCTGGCCATGCATTGCGCGCAAGGGCTGCTGGCCGAACGCGCCGAGAGCGACGAAGCCATGCGCACCGTGCACCCGGCCAGCGCGGGCCGGCGCGGCCCGCTGCCGGTGCTGGTCGAGGCCGCCAACCAGGACCAGGAGGCCCGCGCCGTGGCTGGCCACGTGGCGCAGGCGCTGGCCGACGGTGTGGCCCCGGCCGACATCGTCATCCTGGCCCGCACGCGCTACCAGTTGGCCGGCATCGCGTTGGCGCTGCGCCGGCAGGGCACCGAATGCCGGTCGATGTCCGACGCGGGCCAGCGCATGGACTGGGCGGCGCGCTGTGTGAAGCTGTTGACGATGCACAGTGCCAAGGGCCTGGAGTTTCCGCTGGTCTATGTGGTCGGCCTGCAGGTCATGCCCTTGAAAGAGGAGCCGATGGAAGAAGAAGTGCGGCTGCTGTATGTGGCCATGACCCGCGCCACGCAGCGCCTGGTGCTGTCGGCGGCTGGGCCGTCGCCGATGCTGCACCGCGTGCGCAATTCGCTGGAGGCGGTGCGTGCGCATTTCGCCACGCATTCGGTTTGACGGGATGGCGGGCCTTGGAACGGGTTAGCATCCTGTTTTTGTCGAGCGTTCAGGAGATGTTCATGCGTGGGTCCCGGCACTGGGTTCACTGTGGTGCGCGTTGCTTTGCGGCGGCCTTGCTGGCGCTGTGCGGCCTGTGCAGCGGCTGCGCCGTGATCGCCGTGGCCGATGCGGTGGTCACCACCGGCGTGGTGGTGGTGAAGACGGGCGTCAAGGCCACGGGCGCCGTCATCGGCGCCGTGATTCCCGACTAGTCATCGGCTGAAGACCGCCGGCTTGCGGTCGCGGGTTCAGGCCGTGAACTGCAACGCGTTGCTCATGTCGCCCATCGGCAACTGGCCGCGGGCCTGCATGGCGTTGTCGCGTTCCTTCAGGCCATCCAGCTTCTCCAGGCCGAACACCCGCGTGATCAAGCGCAGCACCGAGCCGGTGTCGTAGATGGTGTGGTCCACCGTGCCCTTCTTGGCGAACGGCGAGATCACCAGCGCCGGCAGCCGCGTGCCCGGCCCCCAGCGGTCGCCCTTCGGCGGGGCCACGTGGTCCCACCAACCGCCGTTTTCGTCCACGGTGACGATCACCACCATGTTGTCCCACTGCGGGCTGGCACGCAGCAGCTTGATGGCGTGGGCGATGTGCCGGTCGCCCGAGGCCACGTCGGCGTATCCGGCGTGCATGTTCAGGTTGCCCTGGGGTTTGTAGAACGTGACCGGTGGCAGCTTGCCGGCTTCGATGTCGGCGAAGAAGCGGTTGGTGCCGCTTTCGTCGCCCAGGCCACCGTCGCGCAAGTGCCTGGTACGCGCCGTCATGTTCTCGGGGCCGAGATTCTTGAAGTAGTTCAGCGGCTGGTGGTGGTACTGGAAATTGGGAATCTTCGGTACGCCAGCCGAGTCCTTGAACTGGTCCAGCGTAGCTTGCCAGCCGCCCGCATACCAGGCCCAGTCCACGCCTTTCTGGTCGAGCTTGTCGCCGATGTGGTGGTGCACCTGCGGCACCAGCACGCTGGGCGAAGTGGCGTCGGCATAGTCGGGCTTGGCACGGTCGCGCGCCAGCGTGGGCCAGTAGGGCGGCGCCATGGTGTTGACGGCGTAACCATCGGGCGTGAGCGCATTCGGGCCGAACCGCGGCGGGCCTTCCATGGCGCTCGCCGGGCTGTTGTCGGCGGGCACCAGGCGGATGTCGGTCGGGTCGCTGCTCTGCACCTTGGCGACCTGGCTGCGCGCCGGCGACGTCATCACGTTGGGATAAAACGGCACCGTGCCCGTCACCAAATACTGGTGGTTCAGGAACGAGCCGCCGAACGCGCCCTGGAAGAAGTTGTCGCACAGCACGAACTCGCGCGCGATGTCCCACAGCCGCAGATTGAAACGGGTGTCGGCGTAGTGGCCCATGGTGATGCCGCCGGCGTCGCCCCAGGCGATGAAGCCGTCGTTCTTGCCGCCGTTGATCTGCATCTGGTTGTGATAGAACGCGTGGATCAGGTCCCGCGTCACCAGGCCCAGCGGCAGGGCTTCGCCTTGCGGCCCCTTGAGTTCGAAGGGCGCATTGGGCAGATCGGGCTGGTATTGCTTGCCGACCTCGTAGGTCACGCCCTCGACCACCTGCGGTCCCATCTGCACGATGCCGCCCCAGGTCTGCGGCAGCTTGCCGAGCAGTTTGCCGTCGCGGTCGCGCTGCGCGAAGTCGCCGGGCTTCAGCGACGACAGGGGCTTCTCCAGCCCGGGGAAGTTGGCAAACAGGTTGTTGAAGCTGCGGTTTTCGCCGTAGATCACCACCACGGTCTTCACGTTTTTCTGCAGCGCCGCATCCAGCGGGCCGGACGCCATGGCCGCGGGGCCGCGCATGCCGTCGGTGGCGCAGGCCGTGAGCGACGCGCCGATGCCGGCGGTGGCCATGCCGCCCAGGAAGTGGCGGCGCTTCAGTTCGGGTGGGGTGAGGATCTCGGGCTCAGCGTCTGAGGCCGCTTTGTGATCGTGATCGTGATCGTGATGGGTAGGGTTGGATGGGGACATGGGCGCTCCTGTAGTGTGTTGTGTTTGGTGCGGAATGCAGGCGCATGCTAGCCAGCAAACATGGCAAATAACAGGGCCGAGTTGTAACGGTCCTGGCGGATCGCGCAGGCTCCATCGTGGCAGACACGCGTTAAAAACCTTGCCGGTGCGGACCCCGCCGTCGCCAGACTGGACCGTTGCACGACGGGTGGTAGAGAATGGCGTCCATGACCCTGACCGAACTCAAGTACATCGTGGCCGTCGCCCGCGAGAAACACTTCGGCAAAGCCGCCGACGCCTGCTACGTGTCGCAGCCCACGCTGTCGGTCGCGATCAAGAAACTCGAGGAAGAACTCGACGTCAAACTGTTCGAGCGCAGTGCCAACGAGGTCACCGTCACGCCGCTGGGTGAAGAGATCGTGCGCCAGGCGCAAAGCGTGCTGGAGCAGGCGGCCAACATCAAGGAAATCGCCAAGCGCGGCAAGGACCCGCTGGCCGGTCCGCTGCGCCTGGGCGTGATCTACACCATCGCGCCCTACCTGCTGCCCGACCTGGTGCGCCAGACCATCGACCACACGCCGCAGATGCCGCTGATGCTGCAGGAGAACTTCACCGTCAAGCTGCTGGAAATGCTGCGCACCGGCGAGATCGACTGCGCCATCATGGCCGAGCCGTTTCCCGACACCGGGCTGGCCATCGCGCCGCTGTACGACGAGCCCTTCCTGGCGGTGGTGCCGAGCGCCCACCCGCTGGCCAAGGGTGAGACGGTGAATGCCGAAGCGTTGAAGCGCGAGACCATGCTGCTGCTGGGCAGTGGCCATTGCTTCCGCGACCACGTGCTCGAGGTGTGCCCCGAGTTCGCGCGGTTCTCCAGCGACGCCGAAGGCATCCGCAAGAGCTTCGAAGGCTCGTCGCTCGAAACCATCAAACACATGGTGGCCGCGGGTATGGGCGTCACGCTGGTGCCGCGCCTGAGCGTGCCGCGCGATGCCATGAGCGCCACCAACGTGCGCGCCAAACGCAAGCGCGATGAAGATGCCTACGTGCGTTACCTGCCCTTCGACGGCGATCCACCCACGCGCCGCGTGGTGCTGGCCTGGCGCCGCAGCTTTACGCGCTACGAGGCCATCGCCGCGTTGCGCAACGCCATCTACGCTTGCGAACTACCGGGTGTGAAACGTTTATCCTGACGGCTTTTTGCGCATGGTCGAAAAAATGGATTCCACGTTGAAGTTTGTACAACCCGGCATCATGGCGCCGATTCCGCCGGTGGGCCGGTATGTGATTTTCTCGGTCAGCCCCGAGGCGGGTCGTGCCGCATTGACCGAGGCGCTGGTCAGGCTGGCCGCGCTGGCCGACGGCAACCGTCTGGTCATCGGCGTCGGACCGAGGCTGGTCGAGGCGCTCGGCGCCACGGTGCCCGATCTGGCCGAGATGCCCGACTTGTCGGAACACGGCGTGCACGTGCCCAGCACGCCCACCGCATTGTGGTGCTGGCTGCGCGGCAGCGACCGCGGCGAGATGGTGTTGGCCACACGCAAGCTGGAGCGCGCACTCACACCGGCCCTGCACCTGGACCGCGTGGTCGAGGCCTTTCGCCACGGCGAGCCGACCGCGGCGCACGGGCGCGACCTGAGCGGCTACGAAGACGGCACGGAAAACCCGCAGGGCGATGCCGCCATCGCCGCCGCGCTGGTCAGCGGCCAAGGCCCGGGCCTGGACGAGAGCAGCTACGTGGCCGTGCAGCAATGGGTGCACGACCTCGACGCGTTCGAGGACATGACCGCCGAGGTGCGCGACCACGTCATGGGCCGCCGCATCACCGACAACGAAGAGATCGACGACGCGCCAATCTCGGCCCACGTGAAACGCACCGCGCAGGAAAGCTTCGACCCCGAAGCCTTCGTGCTGCGCCGCTCGATGCCCTGGGCGCTGTCCAACAAGTTCGGCCTGTTCTTCGTGGCCTTCGGCCATTCACACGCGGCGTTCGAGGCGCAGATGCGGCGCATGGCCGGTTATGAGGACGGCGAGACCGATGCGCTGTTCGGCTTCTCCAAGCCGGTGTCGGGTGCCTACCTGTGGTGCCCGCCGGTGCTGAACGGCCAGCTCGATCTGCGCCAGCTGGGCATAGCCGCCGCGATCCCGCCTGCCTGAGCTGCCTCCAGAACAAAAGGTCGACGGCGCGCTTGGCGCACGACGGCCAGCCCGAACGTTGCGTCCACCGATGACTTCATCCCCGTCCCGATTCCAGCTTTACCTGCAACTGATCCGCTGGGACCGGCCGGCCGGCTGGCTGCTGTTGCTGTGGCCATCGCTCAGCGCCTTGTGGATCGCCGCTGGCGGTTTCCCGGGCTGGCACCTGCTGGCCGTCTTCACGCTCGGCACCATCCTCATGCGCAGCGCCGGTTGCTGCGTCAACGATGTCGCCGACCGCGACTTCGACAAGCACGTCAAGCGCACGGCCGGCCGGCCCGTCACCGCCGGCCGCATCGGCGTCAAGGAAGCGCTGGCGCTGGGCGCGGTGCTGGCGCTG
>JAQGMQ010000875.1 GCA_028292305.1 Rhodoferax sp. | reverse complement strand
CCATGCGCTGGACGCGAAGAACATCGAGGCCATCGCCGCGATCCAGATCAAGGTGCTGCAGGCGCGGCTGGCCAAGATGGACCTGTTCATGGAAATCACGCCGGCGGCGCTGGCCGAACTGGCCAAGGTCGGCTTCGACCCGGTGTTCGGCGCGAGACCCCTGAAGCGTGCCATCCAGCAGCGCATCGAGAACCCGCTGTCGAAGCTGCTGCTCGAAGGCCGCTTCCTGCCGAAGGACGTGATCCCGGTCGACGTGGACCCGATCCAGGCACCGGGCCAGTTTTCATTCGGCAAGGCTGCGGCCTAAGTCATCCGCTGTTGCAGGCTGGCCCGTCGGTGCCGGCCTGTGCCGAAGTTGTTGAAGCCGCCTGCGGGCGGCTTCCCTTTTTCTGCGCCGTGTTTCTTTGGCCCGCGAAACGCAATACCATGGCTAATGCCGCGTTGCGGTTGCCAGGGAGTACGCCGCATGCCCGTTTGGACCGATGGTTTTCCGCGCCACGAGCTGCTGGTGCTGGCGCTCGTCTGCGCCGTGTTTGCGGCCGCGCTGCGCATCTGGCGGCCCGCGCACCAGCGGGCGCCGCGACTGACCTGGGCGCTGCTGAATCTGGCGTTGCTGGCCCAGTTGCTGGCCTGGCTGCTCTCGGCCAATGGCCAGGCGCTGCCGGCGCAGATCCTGCGCAACACCGTGCTGCTGTTGCTGGTCTGGGCGGCGTTGCAGGTGGCGATCCTGTGGCTGTTCAAGGTGCTGCTGCCGGCCATGCGCATCCAGTTGCCGCAGATCGCCCAGGACCTCACGCTCACCGGTCTGTCGCTGGCCTGGGGCTTGCTGTGGCTGCGGCTGGCCGGCGTCGATCCGTCGCAGTTGTTTGCCACCTCGGCCATCATGACGGCGGTGGTGGCCTTTGCCATGCAGGACACGCTGGGCAACGTGATGGGCGGCGTGGCGCTGCAGCTCGACAACTCGCTGCGGGTCGGCGAATGGGTGCAGATCGACGACCTGAGCGGCCGCGTGGTCGACGTGCGCTGGCGCTTTACCGAGATCGTGACCCGCAACCGCGAAACCGTGGTGGTGCCGAACAGCTGGCTCATGAAGCACCGCTTTCGTGTGTTGCGCCGGCAGCCGGGGCAACCCCTGCAGTGGCGGCGCATCCTGCACTTCAACATCGACCAGACGGCTGCGCCCGGCGCCGTGCTGCGTGTGCTGCAGCAGTCGGTGCAGGACGCCAGCATCGCCCATGTGGCAGTCGATCCGCCGCCCAACGCCGTGCTGATGGAGGTCGGCCCCGGCTACCACCACTACGCGCTGCGCTACTGGCTCACCGACCCGCAGTTCGACGACCCCACGGATTCGGCCGTGCGCGTGCATGCGCTCACGGCGTTGGCGCGGGCCGGCATGCGCCTGGGCGTGCCGCTGGCCGAACGCCTGCTGACGCATGAAGACGAACTCTCGCGCAACGCGCGCGACCAGCGCGAGCTGGCGCGCCGCACCACCGCCATCCGCGGCATCGCGCTGTTTGCGAGTCTGCCCGAGGCCGAGCAGCAGACCCTGGCCGAGCACCTGGTGCATGCGCCCTTCGTGGCCGGCAGCGTGATCACGCGGCAGGGCGCCGAGGCGCATTGGCTGTACCTGGTGCTGCACGGCACGGCCGAGGTGGTGGTCGAAAACGCGGCCGGCCGCACCACCGTGGCCCACCTGCACGACGGCGAGTTCTTCGGCGAAATGGGCCTGCTCACTGGCGAGCCGCGCAGCGCCACGGTGCGCGCCGTGACCGACGTGGAGTGTTACCGGCTCGACAAGGAAGGCTTCGGCCAGGTGCTGGCCGCGCGGCCCGAGCTGGCCGACGAGATCTCGACCTTGCTGGTGCAGCGCAGGGCGGCCATGGGGGCGCGGCTGGAGCAGTCGGCCCAGGCCCCGGTGTCGGCGCGCAAGGACTTGCTGGCCAAGATGCAGGCCTTCTTCTCGGTGAAGCGGTAGCGGCGCGCCTCGGCAACTGCGCCGCCTCCCATGCGGCTCAGCCTTGCGCCGCGCCCGCCACCCGCAGCTGCGCTTTCAATGCTTCAATCTCGTCCAGCAACTGCAAAGCCAGCGCCGCGCCCTCATGGTTCACGCCGAGGTCGCGTTGCAGGCGCACGGCCACGCGGGTGCGCTGCACGTGGATGCCGGTGAAGCGCCATTGGTCGGGCGAGCGGCCCTCGGGCGTCAACACGCCTTCTTGGACCATCTCGATGACGAGGTGGGTTTCCACGCGGCAGCTCTGGCACAGGTCGGCCAGGGTCAGGTCGCTCTGTTCTTCGTGGATCAGGCCGACCACATGGGTATGCGTCTGGTTCATGGCTGGGCTCCCAGTTTGGCGCGCGGGTTGAACAAGGTGAACTGCGCGGCCATGTTGCGGTAGACCTGGGTGTCGGCATCGCCCGCGGCCGGTGGCAGCGCGATCTGCAGCACGAAGTAGAAGTCGCCCGGGGTGTTGCCGGGGATGCCGCGGCCCTTGAGCCGCAGCTTGCGGCCAGCGGCCGAGCCGGCCGGGATCTTCAGCTCGACGTTGCCGCTCGGCGTGGGCACTTCGATCTCGGCACCCAGCGCCGCTTCCCAGGGGCTCACCGGCAGGTCGAGGTAAACGTCGCGCTGGTCGACGCGGTAGTGGGCATGCGGCTCGAACGCCACTTCGAGGAACAGATCGCCAGGCTTGCCGTTGCCCTGGCCCGGCGTGCCGCGGCCCGCCAGGCGGATGTGCTGGCCGGCGCGCACCCCGCGCGGAATGCTCACGTCGAGCTGCTGTTCACGGGTCGTCACGCGGCCGTCGGCGTCGCGTTCGGGCACCCTGAGCACGATGCGCCGCGTGGTGCCGGCATAGCTGTCTTCCAGCGAGATCATCACCTTGGCGTACTGGTCTTCGCCATTCGCGTCGAAGCCCTGCGTGCGCCCGGCCGCGCCGCCACGCGCACCGCCGAAGCCCTGGCGAAACAGCGTCTCGAAGAAGTCGCTGGCGTCGCCCATGTCCTCTTCCGAAAAACTTTCGCGTGGATCGCCCGGGCCGCGGCCATGGGCGCGGTTGGCATTCCAGTCGGGCGGCGGCCGGAACTCCTGGCCTTCGCGTTGCGTGCCGAGCGCGTCGTAGGCGGCGCGTTTCTCGGGGTCTTTCAGCACCGCGTAGGCCTCGCCGATGTCCTTGAAGCGCTGCTCGGCGCCGGCTTCCTTGTTGACGTCGGGGTGGTTTTTGCGCGCCAGCTTGCGGTAGGCTTGCTTGATGTCGTCGGCCGTGGCGTCGCGCGCCAGGCCCATCACTTTGTAGTAGTCCTTGAATTCCATCTGGCACCTCTTATCTGATGCATGGTAATGGGTTCATCCCTGTTGGCTGTGGTCTCTTTGTCGGCCGTGGTCCAATTTGTCGGTGGGGTTTGCGCCCGGTCAATTCGGAGGTTTTCCTTGAACGATTTTTTATCCCAGCTGGTCCGTTTCATGCTGCGCATCGTGCTGGTGGGTTTCGCGCTGGTTTTTGCGGCCAGCCTGTTGGTGGTGGTCTTGCTGCTGGCCACCGTGTGGGGCTTGCGCGCCGCCTGGGCCAAGCTCACGGGCCGGCCGATTGCACCGTGGGTCATGCGGGTCGACCCCGGCGCCGGCTGGAACCGCGTGTTCCGCGCCGGTGACCGCTGGCAGCCCGCCCGCGGTGCGCCAAGTGCGGCCGAGCCGGCACCTGGCCGGCCCGACCTGCTCGACGTCACCGACGTGCAGGTGAAAGAAGTCCGCAGCCACTGACATGGCGGCGGCGTGAGCGCTTCAGTCGACTTTTGCGCCTGAAGCCTTCACCACCTTTTCGTATTTCAACAGTTCGCTCTTCATGAAAGCGCCGAATTCATCCGGCGTGGACGGCACCGGCTCGGCCAGCAGGTTGGCGAAGCGGGTGTGCGTCTCGGGTGCGTTCAGCGCCGCCACAAACGCCTGGTTCAGCCTGGCGATCACGTCCCTGGGGGTTTGCGCCGGCGCCACCAGGCCCCACCAGGTGTCGATGGCGAAACCCTTGAGCGTGTCGGCAATCGGCGGCGCGTCGGGCAGGGCGCTGCTGCGGGTCAGCGTGGTCACGGCGATGGCCTTGAGCTTGCCCGAGCGGATGTTCGGCGCGGCGGTGGCCAGGTTGTCGCAGTTGAAGTCCACCTGGCCCGACAACAGCGCCAGCTGCGCCGGGTTGCCGCCGTTGTAGGGGATGTGCACCGCGAAGATGCCGGCCTGCGCCTTGAACATTTCGCCGGCCAGGTGCCCCGCGCTGCCGTTGCCGCCCGAGCCGTAGTTCAGCTTGGCCGGATTCGCCTTGGCGTAGGCGATCAGGTCGGCCACGGTGCTGATCTTCAGGCGCTGTGCGGTTTCGGCGTTCATCACCAGCACGTTGGGCACGCGCAGCATCTGCGTGATGGGCGCGAAGTCGGTCGCCGCGTTGT
>JAQGMQ010000863.1 GCA_028292305.1 Rhodoferax sp. | reverse complement strand
ACATGCGGACTTAAAAATAACGGATCGCCAGAGAACCGGCTTCGATCAACACCAGCACCACCAACAGCCGCACCGTGCCGAAGGGCACCGCCACCGTGCTGTCGTCGGCCGGTGCGGGGCGCGGTGTGCGCGGCTGCTGCAGGGCGCTGGCCATCGGGATCACGGCCACGGCCAGGCTGAACAACATCAGCTTCACGCCGAAGCCCAGCGCCACCGACGGCTCGAACACGCGGCCCACCATGCGGGTGTAGGCGGCAAAGCCCCAGGGCGTGAAGCCATACACGGCGGTGTAGGCCAGCACCAGCGCCACCACGCAGCTCACGGCCGCCAGCGTCACCACCGAGAACGCGCTGGCGATGACACGCGGCACCAGGTGCGCGCGCCAGGGAGCGATGTCGCCGTGCTGCCAGGAGTCCAGGTCGCCACGCTGGCGCATCGCCGCGATCTCGTTGCCCGTGGCCAGGCCCGAACGCAGCACCACGAACAAAGCCGCCGACAGCGGAATCAGCTCCAGCACCAGCACCCGCACCACCATCTCGAGCGCGAACTGCGACAGCCCGTAACTCTGCGCCGTGACCAGCACGATGCGCACCATCACCAGGCTCACCAGCGCACACAGCGCGGCAAACCAGGGCAGCACCTGCCAGGTGGTGCGGTACAGCAGCAGCGCCGTGGTGCTGCGCTGGGCCCGCGTGTGGCTGGATGGCGAAAGCGCCAGCACCAGCGCCACGGCGCCGAAGTGCAGCACACCCCACCAGCCGGCCAGCAGGCGCAGGGCGGCGCGCGGCAGGCTGGTGGAATGGGGCGGCGCGTAGAGCATGCGTCGGATGATAGCGAGCGGCATGTTTCCGAACGTGTTGCGCGTTGCCGTGGGCGGCGCCACATGCCGGCGTTCTAAACTCGCGCCCCATGCCGATGACCCTGCGCACGCCCGCCCACAGCGATCTGTCGATCCGCAAGAGCCGCTTCATCGGTTGCGTCGAGCCGATGGCCGACCGTACCCAGGCCCAGGCCCGCGTCAACGCCTTGCGGGCCGAGCACCCCGGTGCGGCCCATGTGTGCTGGGCGCTGTTGGCCGGCGGCCAGTCAGCCGCTGTGGACGACGGCGAGCCCGGCGGCACCGCGGGCCGGCCGATGCTGGCCGTGCTGCGCCACCAGGACCTGGACGGGGTGCTGGCCACCGTGGTGCGTTATTTCGGCGGCGTGAAACTCGGCGCGGGCGGCCTGGTGCGCGCCTACACCGATGCGGTGGCGCAGGCCCTGCTGAGCGCCGACAAGCTGCCGCTGCAGCGCATGCGGCGGCTGGCCTGCAGCGTGCCGTTCGCGCTCGAAGGCCTGCTGCGCCGCGAGATCGATGCCGCCGGCGGCACCGGGCTGGCGGTGGCGCACGGCAGTGTGGTCACGCTGCGCTTCGAACTCCCCGAGCCCGATGCGGCAGCCTTCGAGGCGCGCATCAACGGCATCGGCCAGGGGCGCGTGAGCTGGCTTTCAGCCGGCGATTGACCCCGGCCGCGATCCGGCGCACCGTTCGCCGGTATCATCGTTTTCGTCTCGCCTGCCGCCCGCTACCTGCAGCCCGCTACCTGTCGCCAGTCGCTGCATGGCGGGCGACCTTCCTGCCAACCCACCAGAAAGCCGCGCCATGTCCGCCCTGCACTCGGTCCCCGCGTCCACCAACAGCCTGTCGCCCGCGCTGCGGCCGCTGCGCGAAGACCTGGCCCTGGCCCTGCGCGCCGCCGCCTTCCACGGCTTGTCGGAGGGTGTGTGCAACCACTTCAGCGTGGCCGTGCCCGGCGAGGCCGACCGCTACCTCATCAACCCGCGCGGCCTGCATTGGAGCGAGATCGGCGGTGACGACATCGTGCTGATCGACGCCCTTGGCCAGGTGCTCGAAGGCCGGCACCGCGTGGAACCCACGGCGCTGTTCATCCATGCGGCTGTCCACCGGATCACCGGCCATGCCGTCGTGCTGCACACCCACATGCCGTATGCCACCGCGCTCACCTTGACGGTGGACCGTGCGCTCGATCCCACGCTGAGCCAGAACGCGATGCGCTACATCGGCCGCATCGCCGTCGACGCCGACTACAACGGCCTGGCGCTCGACCACCGTGAAGGCGAACGCATTGCCAACGCCATGGCCGGCAAGGACATCGCCTTCCTGGGCAACCACGGCGTGGTGGTGGCGGGCGCCCGCATCGACCACGCCTACGACGATCTGTACTACCTGGAGCGCTCTTGCCAGCACCAGGTGCTGGCGGTGTCCACGGGCCGCCCCCTGGTGCCGGTGAACGCCGCGCTGGCGGCGCACGTGGCGGCCCAGATCCAGGGCGAACGCGAGCAGTCGGAGCTGTTCTTCGAGGCCTTGCGGCGCATCGTGCCGCCGCCGGTCAGCCGTTGATGACGCGCCCGTCCCCTCCCATTTTTTTGACCAACGAGGCCACGCCCATGTCTGTGCACCACACCCCTGTCGCCCGCCGCAGCCTGCTGCTGTCCATCGCCGGCTGGGCGCTGGCCGGCCCCGCGCTGGCTGAAACCGCCGTCAAGCTGCCGCCGCCTGGGGACGCCGCAGCCACCGGCACGGCCGCCGTGGAGACGGCGGTGTTCGCCGGCGGTTGTTTCTGGGGCGTGCAGGCCATCTTTCAGCACACGAAGGGCGTGCAGCAGGCGGTGTCGGGCTACACCGGCGGGCGCAAGGACAACGCGTTTTACGAGGCCGTGAGCGAAGGCACCACGGGCCATGCCGAAGCCGTGCAGGTGAGCTTCGATCCGCGGCAGGTGAGTTACGGCCGGCTGCTGCAGATCTTCTTCTCGGTGGCCCACGACCCGACCCAGCTGAACCGCCAGGGGCCCGACACCGGCACCCAATACCGCTCGGCGCTGTTCACTACCAGCGCCGTGCAAAAGGCCACCGCCGAACGCTACATCGCCCAGCTGGACGCCGCGAAACTGTTCCCCGCGAAGATCGTCACCGCCGTCGTGCCGCTGAAAGCTTTCTACCCGGCCGAAGATCGCCACCAGGACTACGCCACGCGCCACCCGGATGCCGACTACATCGTGGCCTACGACCAGCCCAAGATCGACAACTTCAGGGCCATGCTGCCCGAGCTGTACCGCGCCGCACCCGCGTTGGTGCGGGTCGGTTCGTCGTCATGAGCTCACTCGGCTGATCAGGCCCGCAACGCCAGCGCGTGCTGCGACCCCAGGCCCGGGTTTAGCCGGAACACCGACACCACCTGCACCAGGTCCGCGGCCTGGCTCTGCAGGCTGCTGGCCGCCGCGGCCATCTGCTCCACCAGCGCCGCGTTCTGCTGCGTCACCTGGTCGATCTGCCCGATGGCCTCGCCCACCTGCGACACACCGGCGCTCTGCTCGCTGCTGGCCGCGCTGATTTCGCCGACGATGTCGGCCACGCGGCGGATGGCGCTGACCACCTCGCTCATCGTGGTGCCGGCGCGGGCCACCTGCGCCGTGCCCTGGCCCACCCGTTCCACGCTGGCGCCGATCAGCGCCTTGATCTCCTTGGCGGCGTCGGCGCTGCGGCCGGCCAGGCTGCGCACTTCGCTGGCCACCACCGCGAAGCCGCGGCCCTGCTCGCCGGCGCGCGCCGCTTCCACGGCGGCATTCAGCGCCAGGATGTTGGTCTGGAACGCGATGCCATCGATCACGCCGATGATGTCGGCGATCTTCTGCGAACTGTCGTTGATGGCCTTCATCGTGGTCACGACTTCGCCCACCACTTCACCGCCGCGGATGGCGACCAGCGATGCGCCGAGCGCGAGTTGGTTGGCCTGCTTGGCGTTGTCGGCGTTCTGCTTGACGGTGCTCGTGAGCTCTTCCATCGAGGACGCGGTCTCTTCGAGAGACGACGCCTGC
>JAQGMQ010000855.1 GCA_028292305.1 Rhodoferax sp. | reverse complement strand
CTTCTTTTTGTCATGTTCTTGTCTCCTGATGTCTGAATGTTCGCGTCAATCTGCCGGGCGTCCATCGGTGCGGCCGAGGAACACGCCGTCGGCCTCCAGTGCCGCCTGCAGCCGCGGCACGTCGATGTCGCGGGGCCGCAAGCCGGAGGCGACCGCCTGCGCGGCCGCGGTGCCGGCGGCCTGCCCCATCACGAAGCAACCGCCCGAGACCCGCGCCGCCGACTGGCCCATGTGGGTCATCGAGCCGCAGCGCCCGGCCACCAGCAGATTGTCCACGCCCAGCGGCAGCAGCATGCGGTAGGGCAGGTGGTTGAAGCCGCGGCAGTTCGGAATGTCCTGGAACTTGAAGTTGATGTTGCCCGCCAGGTGTTCTTCGACCATCCAGCCGTTCACGCCCACCGTGTCGTCGAAGCTCGCGCATTGCAGCACGTCGTCCTCGGTCAGCTGGTATTCGCCGATGATGCGCCGCGTCTCGCGGATGCCCACCTGCGGCGCGATCTCCAGGATGTAGGCGGCCTCGAAACCGGGCGCCGACTCGCGCAGGAAGCCGATGAAGTCGACGATCTGCTGGCGGCCCTGCAACTCGGCCGCGCTGAGCTGCAATGCATCCGTGCCGTCGACCGGACCGCCATCGGCATTGGCCAACTGCGTCACGTTGGCGCGCCATTCGGTGGGGTTCTTCTGCGGGCGGATGATCGGGGTCTTGCGTGGGAACTTGCGGCCGCGCGCCTCGGCTTCGGCCATCAGCCGGCCGAAGTGGTTGTAGGCGTCGCCGGCACGCACCGGGTCCACCCCGTTGACGCGGAACATGGTCGACGGGTACATCATGCCGTGGCCATCGGTGCCCTTCTCGAAAGGCACGCCGGCATGGGCCGACAGGTCGCCGTCGCCCGAGCAGTCGATGAACACCTTGGCCACCACGGCCTGCCGGCCCGACTTGGTTTCGATCAGCACCGCGCCGATCTCGCCGGGGGCGCGCATCAGCACCCCCACGGCCAGCGCGTGGAACAGGATCTGCGCGCCGCTGCCCACCACCAGCTCGTCGGCCGCCACCTTGAAGGCCGCGTTGTCATAGGCCTGCGCGGCGGTCTTGCCGTTGAACATCACGTGCGGCTCGCTCAAGCCACCGAGGGCGCGCATGCGGTCCAGCAATTCATCGGCGACGCCGTGCACCACCTGCTCGAGCCGGCCATGCACGTTGGCATGCAGGCCGCAGAAATTGGTGACCCCGGCGGCCGTGCCCATGCCGCCCAAGAAGCCGTAGTTTTCGAGCAGCAGGGTGTGTTGTCCGCGCCGGGCGGCGGCGGTGGCGGCGGCGATGCCGGCCGGCCCGCCGCCGAGCACGACCACGTCGAAGTGGCCGAACACGGGGGTCTGCCGCGCGGGCTCGGAAAGGCTGGTGGCCAGGGGATCGGTGTGCATGGGTGTCTCCGTTGGAAGTGTCGGGACCGATGCTAATTTAGGCTTACGATGCGCACAATGGATCAAAACGAGAGCAGTTAATTCTCGATTCGCGAACAATCATGGACACCCTCGCCAACCTCAAGGCCTTTCTGGCCGTGGCCCGCACCGGCAGCTTTTCGGCTGCGGCGCGTGAGCTCGGCGTGGCCGCCTCGGTGGTCACCAAGCGCGTCGGCCAGGTCGAGTGGCAGTTGAAATCGCCGCTGTTCGAACGCACCACGCGGCGCGTGAGCCTCACGCCGACGGGCCGGCAATACCTGCCCGGTGTACAGCGCGTCATCGCCGACCTCGACGGCCTGATGGCCGATGCCCGCGACACCGCGCCCAGCCTGCAAGGCCACATCCGCGTGAAGCTGCCCACGTCGATTGCGGTGCTGCACATCGGCGATCTGCTGCATGGCTTTCAGCGCCAGTACCCGCTGGTGAGCCTGGAGGTGATGGCCTTGGACCGCGCCGTCAACCCGGTGGACGAAGGCTTCGACCTGGCCCTGACGCTGATGCCGCACAGCTACGGCGGCGTGGTGGAAGAGGCGCTGTGCACCATACCGCGCATGATCTGCGCCTCGCCCGATTACCTGGCCCGCCACGGCACGCCGCGCCACCCACGCGAGCTGGCGCAACACGCCATACTGAGCTTCCTGCCCACGGGCAGCACCTGGGAATTCAACAGCGGCACGGGCGTGGTGCGCGTGCAGTTGCACCCGCGGCTGGTGTCCAACGAGGCGCAGCTGCTGTATGCGGCGGCGCTGGCCGGCAACGGCATCGCGGTGCTGGGCGCCTACCTGGCCGCCGGTGCCATTGCCGATGGCCGGCTGCAGCCACTGCTGGTCGACTACCCCATGGCCGACCTGTGGATGAAGGCGCTGATCCCCGAAAGCCGCGTGCAGGTCGAGCGGGTGCAGGCGCTGCTGGCCTGGCTGCGCAAGGCCTTGCAGCCCGTGCCGCCATGGGAGGCGGCCCACGGTGTGCATCCGCACGCTGGAACAAAGCCACCGAGACTGGCAAGATCGCCAGCCAAAACCAAAGGAGACAAGACATGAATCGTTCACCATCGAACGCACCGCCTTCGGACACCCGCCGCAGCCTGG
The DNA here is from genome assembly GCA_028292305.1 of Rhodoferax sp. Classification (GTDB taxonomy): domain Bacteria; phylum Pseudomonadota; class Gammaproteobacteria; order Burkholderiales; family Burkholderiaceae_C; genus Rhodoferax_B. The sequence goes on along the minus strand of JAQGMQ010000855.1, from coordinate 1,467 downwards.
TCAAAGCCATGGCGGGCACCGGTCTGGCCGCATTCGGCAAACTGGCCGGCGCGCAGTCCTTCGAGTTCCAGCCGAACCAGCGCTACCCCGATCCGTCGGTGCTGATCCTCGACCCGAGCTTTGCCCGCTACCGCATCTACAGCAGCACTATCGAGCAGGTGGGCACCGGCCTGCGCTGGGCCGAAGGGCCGGTGTACTTCCCCGAAGGCGGCTACCTGCTGTGCAGCGACATTCCGAACAACCGTCTCATGAAGTTCGACGAGAAGACGGGCCAGTTCACGGTGCACAAGACCAACGTCAACTACGCCAACGGCAACACCCGCGACCGCCAGGGCCGGCTCATCAGCTGCGAACATTCGGTGACCCGGCGCGTGGTGCGCACCGAGCGCGACGGCAAGCTCACCGTGCTGGCCGACCGTTATGAAGGCAAGCGGCTCAACGCTCCCAACGACGTGGTCGTGAAGTCCGACGAATCGGTGTGGTTCACCGACCCGCTGTTCGGCATCAGCGGCGAATGGGAAGGCGCGCGCGCCGCGCCCGAACAGGCCACGACCAACGTCTACCGCATCGCCCCCGACGGCAGCATCACGGCCATGATCACCGACCTGGTGAACCCCAACGGGCTGGCGTTTTCGCCCGACGAGAAGAAGCTCTACGTGGTCGAGTGGAAAGGCACACCGAACCGCAGCATCTGGCGTTATGACGTGGCACCCGACGGCAGCCTGTCGAACAGGATCAAGTTCATCGACCCGATGGCGCCCGCGTCACTCGACGGCTTCCGCGTCGACCGCGACGGCAACCTGTGGATCGGCTGGGGCTGGAGCGGCGCACTGGCCGCCGAGCCGACCGACATGCCCAACGGCATGAAGGTCTACCTGCCGCTGGGCAAGTCGGAAGACATGGACGGGGTGAAGATCTTCAACGCCGACGGCAAACCCATCGGCTTCATCCGCCTGCCCGAGCGCTGCGCCAACCTCAGCTTCGGCGGGCCGAAGAACAACCGCCTGTACATGGCAAGCTGCCATTCCCTGTACGCGCTGTACGTCGAATCGCACGGCGCGGTCTGAACCCGTCACACCTGAAAGGTTCGCTATGAAGATCGGATTCATCGGCTTGGGGATCATGGGCGCCCCGATGGCGGAGCACCTGCTCGCCGCCGGACACGAGATGTTCGTTCGCACCCGCAGCAAGGTGCCCGAAGCGCTGAAGGCCGCGACGGTGTGCAGCACCAACGCGGAAGTGGCGCGCCAGTGCGACGCCGTCTTCCTGATGCTGCCGGACACGCCCGACGTGGAGCAGGTCCTGTTCGGGCAGGATGGCGTCGCCTCCGGATTGAGCGCCGGCAAGGTCGTGGTCGACATGAGCTCGATCTCGCCGATCGAGACCAAGCGTTTCGCCGCGGCGATCAAGGACCTGGGCTGCGACTACCTCGACGCACCGGTCTCGGGCGGCGAGGTCGGCGCCAGG